>NZ_JBEXXQ010000028.1:0-135356 GCF_040630525.1 Streptomyces sp. NPDC005799 | reverse complement strand
CGGGCGGCGGTGCGGAAGGTGCCGTGGGGCTGCTCGGCGGTGCCCTCGGAGCGGGGGAAGAACTCGTACCAGGCGCCGTACAGGGCACGTTCCCGTTCCACCAGCAGCGGCAGCGTCTCGGAGGCCGTCACCAGCTCCCGCAGCGGATGCCGGGCCAGCACCGCGTCCACCTCCGGCGTCAACGCCGCCGCCAGACGGGCCGTGGGCGGGCGGGTCTCGTCGCGCAGGGCGGCGACGGCGGCCAGTACTATGTCACATTCCACTGGCGGCATACCGTCCGCCGCCCGCTCGTACAGCCGCGCCCCCTCCTCCAGCACCAGATCCGTGTCCATCCCCGCCGGAATCTTGATCTGGGCGTGATGGCGCCAGGTGGTGATCGGGTCGCCCCAGGCCTCCACGGTGTACGTCCACCGCCCGGGGGCGCCCGCGGTCACGGTCGCGCCCCAGCGGTCGGTGCCCGGCGCCAGCTCGCGCATCGGCGTCCAGGGGCCCGGGCGGCCCTCGGGATCGGTCAGGACGACGTTCGCGGCGACCGCGTCGTGTCCCTCGCGGAAGACGGTGGCCGAGATCTCGAACGACTCCCCGGTGACGGCCTTGGCGGGCCTGCGGCCGTGCTGGACTACCGGGCTGACGTCGAGGACCGGTATGCGCCCGATGCCGGCGGTGCAGCCCGCGGAGGGTGGCTCCGGGGACGGCGGTCCGGAATCGGCCGGGCGCACGGGAGGCGCTTCGGTGCTGGGTGTCGGGGGTGCTGACGAGTGGTGCGTGGCGGGCATGACCGCTCCTGTCCGCGTCATACAGGTGGTGGGCGGATGGGTGTGGGGAGGTGGGTCCTGCGTGGGGTGGTGCTGGGTGTTTCTCCGGAGTACCCGAGGGACGGGCCGGTCTACCGGAGGAGCCTTCCCACCCTATTCGGGTGGGCAATCCGGCACTTTGTTAACTACTCACGCGTATGTCTACGCACAAGACCGGCCCCGTTCGTGAACGAACGGGGCCGGAAACCGGACTCTTCGATGACGAGTCCGGGACTGCGCCCCTACGAGGGCGGTACTTGCAGCAGTTCGTCCGGTGACCCGAGGCCCCGCCCGGACACCTTCCCGGGTACCGCCAGCTTCACCAGCGCCTTGGCGACCTGGGCCGGTGTGGCCTTCGGATGCCCGGCCAGGTAGAGGGCGGCCGCGCCCGTGACGTGCGGAGTCGCCATCGACGTACCGGAGAAGGTGGCTTTCCCGGTGTCGCTCGCGTACCAGGCCGAGGTGATCGACACACCGGGGGCGAACAGATCGACGGCCGAGCCGAAGTTGGAGAAGGCCGCCCGTGCGTCCTTCTGGTCCGTCGCGCCGACCGTGACGGCCTCCTTGACGTCCGCCGGGGAGTACAGGGCGGCCGCCAGGCCGTCGTTGCCCGCGGCGACGACGTAGGTGACACCGGAGGCGATGGAGCTGCGTACGGCCGCGTCCAGCTGGGCGTTGTGGGCGCCGCCCAGGCTGAGATTGGCCACGGCGGGCTTGCGCGCGTGCTTGGTCACCCAGTCGATACCCGCGATGACCTGCGAGGTCGTACCGGAGCCGTCGTCGCCGAGGACGCGGACGGAGACCACCTCGGCCCGTTTGGCCACCCCGTAGCCGCGGCCCGCGATGGTGCCGGCGACATGGGTGCCGTGGCCGTTGCCGTCGGCGGCGGTCCCGTCGTTGTCGACGAAGTCCCAGCCGTAGCTCGCCCGCCCGCCGAAGTCCTTGTGCGTGATCCGGACGCCGGTGTCGATCACATAGGCCGTCACCCCGGCGCCCGCGGACCGGGGCCAGGCGTAGGCCCGGTCCAGGGGCAGGGCCGGCTGGTCGATCCGGTCCAGGCCCCAGGACGGCGGGTTCTTCTGCGTGTCGTCGAGGGCGACTCGGGTGTCCTGGACGACCGAGGCGACCTGCGGGTCCGCTGCCAGGAGCCGGGCCTGTCTCTCGTTGGCCCGGATCGCGTAGCCGTTGAGGACCGTGCCGTAGGTCTGGCTTATTCTCGCCCCGTATTTCTCGGCGATGCCCTTTCCGGCCGTCGACGGGGCCTTCGTACCCCCCTTGAGCGTCACCAGATAGCTTCCGTGGACGGAGCCGGGCTCACCGGCGCCGAGTATCCGCCCCTGAGCTGCGGCGTGCGCGGGCAGGGTGCCGGACGAGAGCGCGGCGACGCAGGCCACCGCGGTCAGGCCCCCCAGCCGGCGCAGACGCAGCGTTCGCGTCCGTGCCATGTCCGAGTTCCCCCTCCTTCGGCTGCGCCTGGCAGCCTCTCGTGCAGCCTCTCGTGCGGTGAGAAACGCCACAAGGGTGCCTACGCGGCGGAATCGGCCATGTCGGCCATGGCGGACGGGCGAAGGTTGCGGTGGTTTCCGGACTGTGTACGACTGTGCGACAGGCTTGGGTGTCCCGTGGTTGTGGAACCCCTCTCCCCGATACCGTCGATATTGACGACGGGGCGCACACTGCCGTGCGTCCTCCTGTTGTGCACGTATGCCGAGGTGGAATGTGAAGGCGATCCGGCGATTCACTGTCCGTCCCGTTCTCCCCGAACCCCTCCGGCCGCTCGGTGATCTGGCGCGCAATCTGCGCTGGTCCTGGCATGCCGAGACCCGTGACCTCTTCCAGTCCGTCGATCCCGAACGCTGGGCCGCCTCGGAGGGCGATCCCGTCCGGCTCCTGGGCGGCGTCTCCCCGACGCGCCTCGCGGAGCTGGCCGAGGACCGCCGCTTCCTGCGCAGGCTGGGCGCGGTGCGGGACGATCTCGACGACTACATGACCGGCGAGCGCTGGTATCAGGCGCAGTCCGGTGAACTGCCCGCCGCCGTCGCCTACTTCTCGCCCGAGTTCGGCATCACGGCCGCCCTGCCGCAGTACTCCGGCGGCCTGGGCATCCTGGCCGGCGACCATCTCAAGGCGGCCAGCGACCTGGGTGTCCCGTTGATCGGCGTGGGCCTGCTCTACCGGCACGGCTACTTCCGCCAGTCGCTGTCCCGGGACGGCTGGCAGCAGGAGCACTACCCGGTCCTCGATCCCAACGAGCTGCCGGTCGCCCAGCTGAGCGAGGACGACGGCACCCCCGCCCAGGTCTCCCTCGCGCTGCCCGGCGGCAAGCGGCTGCACGCCCGCGTCTGGCTGGCCCAGGTGGGCCGGGTCCCGCTGCTGATGCTGGACTCCGACGTCGAGGAGAACGACCCCGGCGAGCGCGGGGTGACCGACCGGCTCTACGGCGGTGGCAGCGAGCACCGCCTGCTGCAGGAGATGCTGCTCGGCATAGGAGGGGTCCGGGCGGTACGGGCGTACTGCCGGCTGACCGGCCACCCGGAGCCGGAGGTCTTCCACACCAACGAGGGGCACGCGGGCTTCCTCGGTCTCGAGCGCATCGCCGAACTGTGCGCCCGGGGGCTGGACTTCGACTCCGCGCTGGAGGCCGTCCGGGCCGGGACCGTCTTCACCACCCACACCCCGGTCCCGGCCGGCATCGACCGCTTCGACCGCGAACTCGTCGCCCACCACTTCGGTACCGACGCGGAGCTGCCGAGCATCGACGTCCAACGGATCCTCCAGCTCGGCATGGAGACCTACCCCGGGGGCGAGCCCAACCTGTTCAACATGGCCGTGATGGGCCTGCGCCTCGGCCAGCGCGCCAACGGCGTCTCGCTGCTGCACGGGCAGGTCAGCCGGGAGATGTTCTCCGGACTCTGGCCGGGATTCGACCCCGAGGAGGTGCCGATCACCTCCGTCACCAACGGGGTCCACGCGCCCACCTGGGTGGCCCCCGAGGTCTTCCGGCTCGGCGCCCGGCAGATCGGCGCCCAGCGCACCGAGGACGCGCTGACGGTCGGCGGCTCGGACCGCTGGGACGCCGTCGCGGAGATCCCGGACCAGGACATCTGGGAGCTGCGCCGCAACCTGCGCGAGCAGCTGGTGGACGAGGTGCGGTCCCGGCTGCGCGCCTCCTGGCGGCAACGCGGCGCCGGGACGGCCGAGCTGGGCTGGATCGACGGCGTCCTCGACCCGGACGTGCTGACCATCGGCTTCGCGCGCAGGGTCCCGTCGTACAAGCGGCTGACGCTGATGCTCCGCGACCGCGACCGGCTGATGGACCTGCTGCTCCACCCCGAGCGGCCCGTCCAGATCGTCGTCGCGGGCAAGGCGCACCCGGCGGACGACGGCGGCAAGCGCCTGGTCCAGGAGCTGGTCCGGTTCGCCGACGACCCGCGGGTGCGCCACCGCATCGTCTTCCTGCCCGACTACGGCATGGCGATGGCGCAGAAGCTCTACCCCGGCTGCGACATCTGGCTCAACAACCCGCTCCGGCCCCTGGAGGCCTGCGGCACCTCGGGCATGAAGGCGGCGCTCAACGGCTGCCTCAACCTCTCGGTGCTGGACGGCTGGTGGGACGAGTGGTTCCAGCCGGACTTCGGCTGGGCGATCCCGACGGCGGACGGTGTGGGCACCGACCCCGACCGCCGGGACGACATAGAGGCCGCGGCGCTCTACGACCTCCTGGAGCAGCGGGTGGCGCCCCGCTTCTACGAGCGCGGCCAGCACGGCCTGCCCGACCGCTGGATCGAGATGGTCCGCCAGACGCTGACACTCCTCGGCCCCAAGGTGCTGGCCGGCCGGATGGTCCGTGAGTACGTCGAGCGGCTCTACACGCCGGCCGCGCACGCCCACCGGGCCATGGACCCCGACTCGGCGCGCGAACTCGCCGCCTGGAAGGGACGGGTGCGGGCCGCCTGGCACGGGGTGACCTTCGACCACGTCGAGACCTCCGCCGCCACGACCACCGCGGAACTCGGCACCACGCTCGGCCTGCGGGTGCGCGTCGGGCTCGGCGAGCTCGGCCCCGAGGACGTCGAGGTGCAGGTGGTCTCGGGCCGGGTGGACTCCCAGGACGGCATCGCCGACGCGACCACGGTCCCCCTCAAGTCGGCGGGCGGCCCCGACCCCGAGGGCCGCTGGATCTACGAGGGCCCCCTGTCGCTGGACCGCACGGGCCCCTACGGCTACACCGTCCGCATCCTCCCGACCCACCGCCTCCTCGCCTCCAGCACGGAGTTGGGCCTGGTGACGGTGCCGTCGGAGGAGACGGCGGAGGGAGCGGGGGTGCTGTTCCGCTGACGGCGCGAGGGCGGGCGACCTTTGCCCGCCCTTGACGTCCGCTTTGCTCGATTCGTGGTTCCGCCATACCTCCCGCGGGGACGCGATCACTACGGTCGGGGGATGACATGTGCACGGAGTGACGTCCCGGGGGCGGGGTCGCATGTCGGTGCGAGGCATCGATGAGTGACGTGAAGGCGGACACGAAGCGCATCCGCGAGTGCTCCCGGGCGCTGCAGAGGATCTACGACTCCTTCACCGGCCGGGCCAATCCCGCCGAGGACTTCTCGGCCGCCGAGTTGGGCGACCAGCGTGTCGTCGAGGCCTTCGACGAGTTCGCCGACAACTGGAAGATCCACCGCAAGGATCTCGCGGAGAAGATCAGGAAGCTCGGCGTCATCACGTGGGAAGCCGCCAAGAGCTACGACGCCGTCGATGCCGAGCTCGCCCGGGCCCTGCGGGAGCAGGACGCACGGGCCGCACACGGCCGGGGCGCGAAGTGAGGCGTCCTGCGGTCTACGAGTGGGCCGTGCTCGACGAGGACGGCGATCCGGTACCGGGAGACCCGGACGCCATCGCCCTGCTCGGGCAGTCGCTGCGCGAGGTCGCCGACGACATCCAGCGTGAGGCGGGGGACGTGGAGGCTCTCTGCCGAGTCGACGCGTGGAAGTCCAAGGCGGCCGACGCGTTCCGCGACACGGCGCACGACGCCCTCAAGCCGCTGCGCAAGGCGTACCACCGCTACGACAAGGCCGCGAGCGCCATGGGGACGCGGGTTCGCCCGGACTGCACCGACGACTGGGCCGGCGCTCTCGAACACGCGCAGCAACTGGCGGACAAGGCCCTCAAGGCGGGACGGACCGCGCACGAGGAGCACGAATCGGCGGTGCGGGGCATCGAGGCCCTCCCGTCGGACACCAAGGACGACGACCCCGAACTCGTGCGGCTGAAGAAGAAGCGGGATCAGGCCGCGGCCGACCTCGGCAGTGCCAAGGCGGCACTGCGGCGCGCGAAGGAGGTCCGCGACACGGCCGCGCGGAAGGCCGCCGGGGTCATCCACCGAGCCATCACCCATGACGGCATGCACGACTCCGGATGGGACAAGTTCGACCACGCGGTGGACTCCGTCGTCTCGGGGGTCGGGGACTTCCTGGAGGACGTCGGCATGACCGTCGTCTCGGATCTCGCCTCCCTCGGCAATGCCATGATCCACGACCCGGGTTCCACGGCGTCGGTCGTCCTGGGTCTCGGCCTGACGGTGCTGGGCGCGGGCGAGGAGGCCGGCGGTGTCCTGCTGGACGCCACCGGGATCGGGGCGGCGCTGGGCATCCCGATCAACGTCGCCGCCGCGGCCCAGATAGCCGTCGGGGTGTCGTTGGCCGGTGCCGGTATGGCAAGCATCGTGAGCGACGCCGCGGGTCCCGACCGGGTCGACATGACGTCCGACGGGTCGGGCGGCTCCGCCGGCGGCGACTGGGACACCGCGGCCGAGGCCGACCGGACCAAGCCGTCGGGAGAGCCCGACCCGACCGCCCAGCCCCGTGGAAGGCCCGAATCGCTCAGCAAGAACGACGACGCCGAGACGATCCGCGCGAAGGGACGGGAGCGGCATTCCGCGGACACCCTGGCCCGACAGGGATACGACGTCGAACAGACCCCGGGTACGATCAACGGGAAGAATCCCGACTTCCGCGTCGAGGGCAAGGTCTTCGACAACTACGCCCCGACCGCCAAGAACCCACGCTCCATCTGGACCGCCGTCCAGAAGAAGGTGGACGCGGGTCAGACGGACCGAGTGGTGCTGAACCTCGGTGACAGCGACGCGGACCTCGGCGCGCTGCGGTCGCAGTTCCAGAGCTGGCCCATGAACGGTCTCAAAGAGGTCATGGTGATCGACCGCGAGGGCAACGTGGTCCACCTCTACCCGTAGTCGCCGAAGGGAAAGAAGGAACAAGAACGTATGGCGATCGAATACGACCTTGATCTCGCGACCCCCGTGTCCGCCAAGGAGGTTGCGACCCGGCTGGAGGAAATCGGCAGGGAAACCGGGCTCTTCGACGAGTCGGTCACGGGGGAGCGGCTCGTCGAGGAAGGAGCCCCCACCCGACTGGGCACCTGGATCCGTGTGGTCGCGGAGCGGCCGCCGCAGCCGTGGCACCCGGTCGTCACCGCCTTCGGGTTCACCCCCACGGTGGCCGTGGGATTCCGCATGGCCAAGGGAGTCGAGGTCGCGGACCAGCAGGACGACATGATCCGGCTCGTCGCGCCCCTGCTGGCACGCGTGGAGGGCGACGCCGTGCTGCACTT
This sequence comes from Streptomyces sp. NPDC005799, assembly GCF_040630525.1. NCBI lineage: Bacteria > Bacillati > Actinomycetota > Actinomycetes > Kitasatosporales > Streptomycetaceae > Streptomyces > Streptomyces sp. NPDC005799. The sequence goes on along the minus strand of NZ_JBEXXQ010000028.1, from coordinate 127,938 downwards.
CCAGTTCGAGGTGGTCTGGCTGCTCCGCAAGGACGGCGAGCTGAGCCTCAGCGAGCGGGAGGACATCTGGCCTCCCCGGCGGCTGGCCCTCGTGACACAGCCCCACCGCCGGCAGACCCACAGCATGGACCTGGACTGAGCCGCCAGTGACGTTCCGTTTTCGTTCCAGCGACCAACCCGGCCGGGACCTCTGGTGCCCCAGTTCCGAAGTGGCTCGTGCCTTCGTCGGGACCGCCGAGGTCTTCTCCCACGTGTTCGACGTCGACTCGGGCATCGGCGACCCCGTCGACGGTGTGTGCGTCATCGATTTCCGGGACTTCGGAGCGCTCTGCGCCGCGGTCGTCGACCGGTTCGGCACCACCGACCAGGGAATCCTCCGGTCCCTCAGCCTCGGCTTCGTCGCCACGTCCCTGGTGCTCATCGACCGGGCCGGCCGTCCCGCCCCCGCGATGCCCGGGCCGGCTCAGGAGCGGGCCTGGGCGGCGCTGCGCGACCAGCACGCGCGAGCGATGCCCGTGTGACCGCCGGCCCCGCTGCGACGCGTGCGAGGGGTCACCACTCCGAGACGTCGGCGCAGAGTTTCCGCAGGATCTTCCCGCAGCGCCGGGCGTAGGCGTTCTGCAGCCCCCGGGTCGCCGGGCCGCCGGCCTTCGCGTACCACTTGGCGGCGCGGCTGAAGGCGGTCACGGTCAGCCAGACCGTGCCGTCGCCGGTGCGCTCCACCAGGAAGGACTCCTCGCCGCACTCCGGGTGGCCGGCCAGCGTGCCGTAGGCCCAGCCGGCGCGGCGGGGTTCCTCGACCGTGTAGACGACCCGGCAGGGCGCCTTGATCACGCCGGCGAGGGTGACGGTGACGTCGACGTCCGGCGCGGCCCGCTCCGCCGCCGTGTCGATTCCGACGCCGAGCTCGCGGTGCATCTCCCAGGTCAGCACCGCGTCGGCGGCTCTGCGGAAGACCTTCTCGCCCTCGCCGATCCGGGACCGCACATGCAGGGAGTGGAAGCCCGGCGGGCAGAAGCCGGCCCGACGAGTCGCGCCGACGTCTTGGTACGTGAAGGACATGGGACACAAGGGTAGGGCGGTACCCGGGACCGCCTGCGTCCCGGGTACCGCCCGCCAACCCCCCTCGGGTCAGCTCACGTTGACGGCGGACCAGGCGGCCGCCACCGCGTTGTACTCGGTGCTGCCGGAGCCGTACAGGGCGGCCGCGGCGCTCAGCGTGCCGGTGCGGGCCGACTTGTAGTTGGTCGTCGACGTGAAGTACGTCGTCAGAGCCTTGTACCAGATCTGCAGCGCCTTGGCGCGGCCGATGCCGGTGACCGTGGAGCCGCTGTACGTCGGCGAGTTGTAGCTCACCCCGTTGATCGTCTTCGAGCCGCTGCCCTCGGACAGCAGGTAGAAGAAGTGGTTGGCGACACCCGACGAGTAGTGCACGTCGAGGTTCTTCACGGACGAGGACCAGTAGTCGGCGCTGCCGCCGTCCTTGCTGGGCTTGTCCATGTAGCGCAGCGGGCTGCCGTCGCCGTTGATGTCGATCTTCTCGCCGATCAGGTAGTCACCCGGGTCGGAGGCGTTGGCGGCGTAGAACTCCACGCCGGTGCCGAAGATGTCGGAGGTGGCCTCGTTCAGACCGCCCGACTCACCCGAGTAGTTGAGGCCGGCGGTGTTCGAGGTGACACCGTGGCTCATCTCGTGGCCGGCCACGTCCAGCGAGGTCAGCGGGTGGGTGTTGCCGTCACCGTCGCCGTAGGTCATGCAGAAGCAGCTGTCGTCCCAGAAGGCGTTGACGTAGTTGCTGCTGTAGTGGACCCGGGAGTAGGCGCCGACACCGTCGTTCTTGATGCCGCTGCGGCCGAAGGTGGCCTTGTAGAAGTCCCACGTCTCCTGCGCGCCGTAGGCGGCGTCCGCGGCGGCCGTCACGTCGGTGCTGGAGCTGGAGGCGGTGCCGGTGCCCCAGGTGTTGGTGGTGTTGGTGAACAGCGTCCCGGTGCCCGACGTGCCGTGCTTCAGGTTGTACGTCTTGTGGTTGCCGCGCGAGGCGTCGGCCAGCGAGTACGTCGAACCCGACAGCGTGGTGGTCAGGCTGACCGTGCCCGAGTACAGCGTCTTGCCGGTGCCGGTCGCGTTCTCGATGCCCTGGTACTCGAAGAGCTTCTTGCCGGTCGCGGCGTCGGTGATGACGTGCAGCTGGTTCGGGGTGCCGTCGTCCTGCAGACCGCCGACGACGGTCTCGTAGGCGAGGACGGGCGTGCCGGAGCCGGCCCAGATCACCTTGCGGGCGCCGTCCGCGGTGGACTTGGCGGAGCCGAGCGTCTTGGCGGCGGACACGGCCTGCTTCTCCGCCGTGGCGGCGGTGATCTGCGGCTTGAGCGAGGCGACCTTGATGGCCGCCTTGGTGGCTCTGGTGACGCCCTCGGCCTTACCGGCCTTCGAGGTGTGCACCACGAGGTCGCCGCCGAGGACCGGCAGGCCCGCGTAGGTGCGCTCGTAGCGGGTGTGGACGGTGCCGTCGGCGTCCCTGACGACGTCCTTGACGACCAGCTTCTCCTTGGCGCCGAGGCCTATCTGCTGGGCCGTCTCGGCGACGTCGGCCTGGGCCTTCTGGATGAGCGAGGTGCGTGCGGCGGCCGACAGCAGGGTCGGTGCGGCGGCCGGGTGTGCGATGGCCGTGCCCGCCTGGGTCTGGGCGGAGGCCGCACCGGTGGTCAGACCGGTGGTGAGGAGGGCTCCGGCGGCAACGGCGGTCGCGATGGCCAGAGTCGTGCGCTTGTGACGCGCGTAGAGGGGGGTCACACAAGCTCCTTGTGGTGGGGGAGTCCTCACCCGGCGTGGGGCAGCCGGACGAGGGGGTGCAGTGAAGTTGTGCGGCGGTTGTGAGGAAGCGTGGCACCAGGGGCGCGTACATGTCATGACCCCGACGTGATGTTGGCCGAAAACCGTCTCCCCGGTGAACGTTTCAGGAATGTAAACGGGCGCCGCCCCGGGGAGTGGGACCCCCGGGGCGGCGCCCTCGTTCCGATGCCGTCACCCGCGGTCTACGGGAACGTCAGCTTCCAGCTGTTGATCGTCCCGACGTCTTGTGCCGCCTGGTCCTGGACCCGCAACTTCCAGGTCCCGTTGGCTGTTTCGGACGAGGCGTTGACCGTGTAGGTCGCCTGGACGTTGTCCGCCGAGTCGGAGGAGCTGAAGTTCTTCAGGCGGTACGCGGTGCCCGACGGACCCAGCAGATCGATCACCAGGTCACCCCGCCAGGTGTGGGTGATATCGACACTCACCTGAAGGTTGCTTGGCGCGTTTCCGCTCCTGCCCGAGACGGTGATCGAGGAGGTGACGGCGGGGCCGTTGTCCGGGATCGACACGGGTGTCGTGTTCTCGTACGACGTCCCGCCTCCGCCGCCCCCGCCGGAGCGCGAGCCGACCGCGATGGCCGCCCAGGCGTCCTGCACCGCCTTGTACTCGGCGCTCGTCGTGCCGTACAGCTCACCGGCCGCCGCGAGGGTGCCGGTGCGGGCGGAGGCGTAGTTGGTGGTGGACGTGAACTTGGTGGTCAGCGCCCGGTACCAGATCTGCAGCGCCTTGTCCCGGCCGATGCCGGTGACCGGAAGCCCGTCCGCGGTGGGCGAGTTGTAGCTGACGCCGTTGATGACCTTGGCGCCGCTGCCCTCGCTCAGCAGATAGAAGAAGTGGTTGGCGGGACCGGACGAGTAGTGCACGTCCAGGTTGCCGAGTCCCGAGTACCAGCTGTCCTTGGACGAGCCGTCCTTGCTGGGCTTGTCCATGTAGCGCAGCGGGGTGCCGTCGCCGTTGATGTCGATCTTCTCGCCGATGAGGTAGTCGCCGACGTCGGTCGAGTTGTTGGCGTAGAACTCCACGCCGGTGCCGAAGATGTCGGAGGTGGCCTCGTTCAACCCGCCCGACTCACCGCTGTAGTTGAGGCCCGCGGTGTTCGACGTGACACCGTGGCTCATCTCGTGGCCGGCCACGTCGATGGCGGTCAGCGGGTCCGCGTTGCCGGAGCCGTCGCCGTAGGTCATGCAGAAGCAGCTGTCGTCCCAGAACGCGTTCACGTACGAGTTGCCGTAGTGGACGCGGGAGTAGGCGCCGACGCCGTTGTTCTTGATGCCGCTGCGGCCGAAGGTGTTCTTGTAGAAGTCCCAGGTCTCCGCGGCCCCGTAGTGCGCGTCGGCGCCCGCCGTCGCGGCGTTCGACGTGGTCCCGTTGCCCCAGGTGTTGGACGTCTGCGAGAACAGCGTGCCGGTGCCGGACGTACCGTGGTTCAGGTTGTACGTCTTGTGGCCGCCGCGGTCGCCGTCGGTCAGCGTGTAGTTCGAGCCCGACTGGGTCGTGGTCAGCGAGACCGTGCCGCTGTACTGGGTGTTGCCGACGCCGGTCGCCGTCTCGATGCCCTGGTACTCGAAGAGCTTCTTGCCCGTGGTCGCGTCCGTGATGACGTGCAGCTGGTTCGGCGTGCCGTCGTCCTGGAAGCCGCCGATGACGGTCTCGTACGCCAGGACGGGCTTGCCGCTCGCCGCCCAGACGACCTCGCGGGCGCCGTCGGCGCTCGCCTTGGTGCCGCCGAGGGCCTTCGCCCGGCTGACGGCCTGCTTCTCGGCGGCCGCCTTCGTGATGTCCGGGGTCAGGTCCGCGACCTTGATCGCCGCGTTCGTCGCCTTGATGACGTCCTTGGTGGCGCCCGACTTGGCGGTGTCGACGACCAGGTCGCCGCCGAGGACCGGCAGTCCGCCGTAGGTGCGCTCGTAGCGGGTGTGCACGGTGCCGTCCGCGTCCTTGACGACGTCCCGGGCTATCAGCTTCTCCTTGGCGCCCAGGCCGATGTCCCGGGCGGTCTGCGCGCGGGCGGTGTCGGCGTCGCGCAGCAGCTCGGCGCGCTGCGAGGGGGACAGGTGCACGGCCGCGTGGGCGGGATTGCCCTTCACCGCGGCCGACGGCGCCTTCTGGGCGGGGGCGGCGGACGCGGCGCCCGACTGGACGGCCGCGGCGAGCAGGGCGGTGACCCCGGCGAGGGCCACGGCGGCGGCCCGGCGGTGCGCGGTGTGGGAGGTGCGTCTGCGAGAGGAACTGCTTCTCAACACTGACTCCTTCTGCATGGCCACGGGGTGCGCGGCCAGGGGAGATCCGGACGGTGGGTCGACCGTCCGGGCAGAACTGGGGGTGGAGCTGTGGGGTTGCTGTGTTGAAGCTGTGGGAAGGGTGGCAGCAGTCTGCGGTTTCTGTCAGGACCGCGTCAGGAAGTTGGCCGGAAATGGTTCGTTGTCCGGAGGTTCATGTTCGGTATGCGGACCATTGGCCGGTCGCCCGGCGCCCGCGGTGGACCGGTCGGTTCCGGCGCCCGAGCTGTAGCGGTCGCCCGGCGCCCCTGGTGCGGGGTCAGCCGTGCCAGGTCCGCCACAACGCCGCGTACGCCCCCTCCGCGGTCACCAGCTCCTCGTGCGTGCCGAGTTCGGTGAGGAGGCCGTCCTCCATGACCGCCACGCGGTCCGCGTCATGGGCGGTGTGCAGACGGTGGGCGATGGCGATGACGGTACGGCCCTCCAGCACGGCCGCTAGGGCGCGCTCGGTGTGCCGGGCGGTCGTCGGGTCCAGCAGCGCGGTCGCCTCGTCGAGGATCAGCGTGTGCGGGTCGGCCAGCACCACCCGGGCGAGGGCGAGTTGCTGCGCCTGGGAGCCGTCCGTACGACGGCCCCCCTCGCCGAGCCTCGTGTCGAGACCGTCCGGCAGCTCCCGCACCCACTCGTCGGCGCCCACGGCCGTGAGCGCCGCCCACAACTCCGCGTCGGACGCGGCTGGTTCGGCGATACGGAGGTTGTCGCGGACGGTGCCGAGGAAGACGTGGTGCTCCTGGGTGACCAGGACGACCTGCCGGCGCAGCTGCTCGGGGCCGAGCTCGACGACGGGCACCCCGCCCACGGTCACCGTGCCCTCGGTCGGCGCGTCGACGCCCGCGAGGAGCCGGCTGAGGGTCGTCTTCCCCGCGCCGGACGGGCCGACGACGGCCAGCCGCTCACCGGGCCGCACCGTCAGGTCGACCCCGCGCAGCACCTCGCCGCCGCGGTCGTAGGCGTACCGCACCCCGCTCACGTCGATCCGGTCGCCGGCCGGTGCGGCGGCGTCCGTCGTCTCCGTCCGCGGGGCCCGGGCCAGCCCCTCCACGCGGGCGAACGAGGCGCCGCTGTTCTGCAGTTGCTCGACCCGCATCAGGATCTCGTCGAGGGGGCCGCTGAGCCGCTGCAGATACAGCGCCGCCGTGACGACCGCGCCCAGGCTGAGGGTGCCGCGGTCGTGCAGCAGGCCGCCGACGAGGAGGACGGAGGCGACCGGGACGAGGTAGCAGATCTCGACCGACGGGAAGAACACGGTGCGCAGGAACAGGGTGTGGAGGCGGGTGCGGCGGGAGGTCTCCAGGGCGTCGCGGCTCGCCGAGACACGGCGCTTCTCCAGGCGCAGCGCCTCGACCGTTCGGGCGCCGGATGCCGTGGCCGCGAGGATCTCGGCGACGTCGGAGGTGGCTGCCCCCTCGGCGAGGTAGCCCGCCCGCGCCCTGGCCAGATACCAGCGCAGGGCGCACCAGATGCCGACCAGCCCGAGCAGTCCGCAGGCGCCGAGCAGGGGGTTCAGGGCGAACACCGCGCCGAGCAGGAACAGCGCCTGAACGCCGTTGACCAGCAGGTCCGGGCCGACGTCGCGCAGGGTGGTGCCGACCAGGGCGACGTCCGCCGTGCCGCGGGCCGTGAGGTCGCCGGCGCCGGCGCGTTCCACCACGGCGGCGGGGAGGGCGAGGGCGCGGTCGACGAACTGTTCGCGGACGCGGGCGAGGGTGCGTTCGCCGAAGCGGTGGCCTGTGTAGCGGGCCCAGCGGGCCAGCATGAGCTGGGCGACGGAGCAGAGCAGGATGGCCAGGGCGAGGTGGTCGACGGCGCCCACGCCCTTGCCTGCGCGGACGTCGTCGACGATGCGGCCGACCAGGTAGGGGCCGGCGAGGCCCGCCGCGGCGGCGAGGGCGTTGAGGGTGAGGGTGGCGGTGAATGCCTTTGCGTCCGCGCGGAGGAGGCGGAACATTGCTCGGCGGACGTCTTGGGGGGCGGCTACGGGGAGTTTGGACGGGGAGAGCTCGGGGGGTCCGGTGCGTGGCCGGGTGCGGGAGCGCTGGGGCTGGTCGCGCCCCGCGGCGGAGCCGCTGACTGACACAGCCCCGCGCCCCTGAGGGAGTTGTCCGGCTGTCACCTCAATGCCTCCTCGGCGTCTTCGTCCCGGGCAACCAGCGCCCGGTAGCCCGACGCTCCTTCGACCAACTCACGATGGGTGCCCACAGCCTCCACCTTGCCCTCCACCAGGAAGTACACGACGTCCGCCCGGTCAAGGACCAGCGGGGACGTGGTCGTGACGAGGGTCGTACGGCCCTCCCGCGCCTCCCTCAGCCGCTGTGCCACCCGGGCCTCCGTGTGGGCGTCCAGGGCCGACGTCGGTTCGACGGCGAGGAGGATCTCGGGGGCGGCGAGCAGGGCGCGGGTCAGTCGGACGCGTTGGCGTTGGCCGCCGGAGAGGTTGCGGGCCTGTGCGTCGATCGGGGAGTCGAGGCCGTCGGGGAGGCCCTGGACGATGTCCTCCGCGACCGCTGCGCGCACGGCCCGTTCGATGTCCTGCTCCCGGCGTTCCTCGCGTCCAGAGATCAGGGACCGCAGCGGTTCCGCGAACAGGTCGGCCTCGTGGTCGGCGACCAGGATGTGCTCCCTGACCTGCTTCAGGGCGATCTCGTCGAGCGGGACGCCGCCCCAGGTGGCCGTGGAGGGCGTGTAGCGGCCGAGGCGGTCGACCACCGCGGCCGCGTCGGCCGGGCGGGCACACGCCAGGGCGGTGAGACGGCCCGGGGCCACCCGCACACCGGACTGCGGGTCGTGCAGTGCCGACGGCTCGGCGGGCGCGTCGCGGGTGCCGGTGTCCGTCAGCGGCTCCAGGCGCAGGAACCGTACGACCCGGCGGGCCGAGACCAGGCCCCGGCTGATCTGGTAGCCGCACTCGACCCAGAAGGCCACCGGGCCGACCAGGACCGCGACATAGCCGTAGACGGAGACCAACTCGCCGATGGTGATGGAGCCCTGGGCGGCGAGGCGGGCGGCGAGCCAGGTGACGACGGCGAGGAAGAGGGTGGGCAGGCCGACGCCGAGGGCCTGGACCCAGCTGGTGACCGCGCCGACCCGGTAGCCCTGGCGGCGCAGGTGCTGCGAGTCGCGCTGGAAGGCGTCCGCGAACAGGCCCTTGCCGCCGAGGCCGTTGAGGACGCGCAGTCCGCCCGCGAGGTCGGCGATACGGGCCGTGAGGACGCCCTGCCGCTCCCGGTACTCCGTCTCGGCGCCCTGCAGCCGGGCGAGCAGCGGTCCGACGAGGACGACGATGAGGGGGAGCCCGAGCAGGACGACGGCCGCGATGAGGGGCGAGACGGCGAGCAGGAGGCCGGCCACCACCAGATACGCCACGACGGCGCCGACCCCGGGACCGACCACGGTGAGTGACTGGCTGATCGTCTGGACGTCGCCCACCCCGATGGTGACGACCTCGCCCGTCCCCACCCGGCGGTGCAGCGCGGCTCCCAGGCGGACCGCCTGTCCCACGATCACCTTCACCGTGCGGAAGTTGGCGTCCATCCGCACCCGGGTCATAGTGCGGTGCCGCATGATGCTCAGCCAGGCGTTGAAGGCCCCGACCGCGATCAGGGCGGCCGTCCAGCGGGCGAGGGCCGGGTAGTCGCCGGGTTCGAGGCCCTGGTCGATCGCCCGGGAGAGGAGATACGGCGTGGCGGCCAGCAGCACCATCCAGACGCTGCCGAGCACCGCACCGGCGAGCGAGCGGCCGGGCTGGCACCGCACCAGCCAGAGCAGATAGCGAGCCCCGCCGCGACGGTCGGGCTCGCCCGGCTCCTCGTACGCGTCGATCATGCTTCCCCGCTTCCGGATTCGCGGATTCCTCTTGCCCCGGCGGACTTGGAGGTTACCGACGGTGAGGACGGGTTGCCCATCGAATTAATCCCCGGGGCGCGGAGCCCGGGAGTCACGCCAGGCTGTCGCGCCATGCCCGGTGCAGATCGGCGAAGCGGCCCGTGCCGGCGATGAGGTCGGCCGGGGTGCCGTCCTCGACGATGCGGCCGTGCTCCATGACCAGGACCCGGTCCGCGATCTCCACCGTTGACAGCCGGTGCGCGATCACCACGGCCGTACGGCCGCGCAGCACGGTCAGCATGGCGCGCTGCACGGCCCGTTCGCCCGGGATGTCGAGGGAGCTGGTCGCCTCGTCGAGGATGAGCACGGCCGGGTCGGCGAGCAGGGCGCGGGCGAAGGCCACCAGTTGGCGCTGCCCCGCCGAAATGCGCCCGCCGCGCTTGCGTACGTCGGTGTCGTAGCCGTCGGGCAGCGAGCTGATGAACTCGTGCGCGCCGATCGCCTTCGCGGCCCGCTCGATCTCCTCCCGGGTCGCGTCCGGCCGCCCGATGGCGATGTTCTCGGCGACCGTGCCGGAGAACAGGAACGCCTCCTGCGTCACCATCACCACCCCGCGCCGCAGTTCGGGCACGGACAGGTCGCGCAGGTCGACGCCGTCCAGGAGCACCCGTCCGTCGGAGGGGTCGTAGAAGCGGGCGAGCAGCTTGGCCAGCGTCGACTTGCCGGCGCCCGTCGAGCCGACGACGGCGACCGTCTGCCCGGAGGGGAGGGTCAGGTCGAAGCGGGGCAGGACCTCGCCGCCGGTGCGGTAGCCGAAGCGGACACCGTCGAAGACGACCTCGCGGCCCGGGTGTTCGCTCTTGAGGGGCGGCAGTTCCCGGGGCTCGGAGGGGGCGGGGACGGACGGGGTCTGGGCGAGCAGCCCGGCGATCTTCTCCAGGGAGGCGGCCGCCGACTGGTAGGAGTTCAGGAACATGCCGAGCCGGTCGATCGGGTCGTACAGGCGGCGCAGATAGAGCACCGCCGCGGCCAGCACGCCCAGTTCGAGCGAGCCGCCCGCGACCCGGTAGGCGCCCCACAGCACGATCACCGCCACCGCCGTGTTGGCGACCAGACGCGAGCCGATGACATAGCGGGCCATCTCCAGCAGCGCGTCGCCGTTGACCCGTTCGTGCCGCCGGTTGAGCACCCGGAACTCGGCGTCGTTGGCGTCCTCGCGGCGGAAGGCGCGCACGGGGCGGATGCCGTTCATCGTCTCGACGAACTTCACGATGACGGCCGCGATGGCGGTGGAGCGCACCCGGTACACCCGTACCGCACGGCGCCGGTAGACCCGTACCAGCAGATACAGCGGCACGAAGGACGCCACCGCGACCGCGCCGAGGCCGAGGTCCAGCCAGAGCAGCATCGCCGAGATGTAGACGAACGACAGGACGACCGTCACCAGCTCCTGCAGGCCCTCGTTCAGCAGCTCCCGCAGGGACTCGACGTCCGTGGTGGAGCGGGAGATCAGGCGGCCGCTCGTGTAGCGCTCGTGGAAGTCGATGCTGAGCGCCTGGGCGTGGCGGAAGATCCGGCCGCGCAGGTCGAGCAGCACGTCCTGGCTGACGCGGGTGGAGGCGATGACGAACGCGTACTGCAGCCCGCCGGAGACCAGCGCGCACAGCAGGTACCCGGCGCCGACCGCGATCAGCGGGCCGTGGTCGTCGCGCCGGAACGCCGGTACGGCGCTGTCGATCGCGTACGCCACCAGCAGCGGGCCCGCCTGCACCGCCGCCTGCTGGAGCAGCAGCAGGAAGCTGGTGAAGGCGACGCGGGCCTTCATGGGGGCGAGCAGGGAGCGCAGCAGCGCGCGGGTGGCGCCCGGGGGAGTGGGCAGGACGTCCCGGTCGAAGGGGTCGCCGGCGTCCTTGGGCCGGGGCAGATCCGGTTCGTCGTCGGCCGTCGGGACGGATGTCGTCGGGGCCGTCATCGCTCGTCCTCCGCTTCCTCGGTGCCGGACATCAGATGGGCGTACTCGGCGTTGGTGCGCAGCAGTTCGTGATGGGTGCCGACGGCGGTGATCCGGCCGCCGGAGAGCAGGGCGACCCGGTCGGCGAGCAGGACGGTGGAGGGGCGGTGGGCCACGATCAGGGCGGTGGTGTCGGCGAGGACGTCCCGCAGGGCGGCCTCCACGGCGGCCTCCGTGTGCACGTCCAGCGCGGACAGCGGGTCGTCCAGGACCAGGAACCTCGGTCTGCCGACGACCGCCCGCGCGAGCGCCAGCCGCTGCCGCTGGCCGCCGGAGAGGCTGAGGCCCTGCTCGCCGACCTGGGTGTCGGTGCCCTGGGGGAGGGTGTGCGCGAAGTCGGCCTGCGCCACGGCGAGGGCGCGGTTCAGCTCGGCGGCGCCCGCGCTGTCGCCCGCGCCCATCAGGACGTTCTGCCCGACGCTCGCCGAGAAGAGCGTTGGCTCCTCGAAGGCCATGGCGACCTGGGCGCGCAGCTCCTCGCGGGACATGGCGGCGATGTCCGCGCCGTCCAGGGTGATGCGGCCCGACGTCACCTCGTGCAGGCGGGGGACGAGCGCGGTGAGGGTCGTCTTGCCGCTCCCGGTGGCGCCGACGAGGGCCATGGACTCGCCGGGCCGAATGTGCAGGTCGACGCGGTCGAGGACGGGCGGGGAGTCGGGCGGTGCGTCGGGGTAGCGGAAGCGGACGTCGTGGAAGCGCAGTCCGCGTTCCGCGGAGCGCTGTGCGTCGGCGCCGACGGCAGGGTCCTCCGGTGCCTCGTCCATCACCTCGAAGTACCGCTCGGTCGCCGTCGCCGCCTCCTGGCTCATCGCCAGCAGGAAGCCGATCGACTCCACCGGCCAGCGCAGCGCCAGGGCCGTCGACAGGAACGCGACCAGCGTCCCCGCGGTCAGCGAGCCGTCGGCGACCTGCACCGCACCCACCACCAGCGCCGCGCCGATGGCGACCTCGGGCAGGGTGACGATGACCGCCCAGATCGTCGCCAGCAGCCCCGCCTTGCGCAGCTCCGTCCCCCGCAGGGTCCGCGCCAGCTCCCGGAACGCCCGCGCCTGGCTGCGGTGCCGGCCGAACCCCTTGATGATCCGGATGCCGAGCACGCTCTCCTCGACGACCGTGGTCAGATCGCCGACCTGGTCCTGCGCGAGGCGCGCCACATGGGCGTAGCGCCTCTCGAAGATCACGCACATGATCATCACGGGCACCGCCGGACCGAGGATCACCAGCCCCAGCGTCCAGTCCTGGAGCACCATGATGACCACGCCGATCAGGATGGTCACGAAGTTGACCAGCAGGAACGTCAGCGGGAAGGCCAGGAACATGCGCAGCAGCATCAGGTCCGTGGTGCCCCGCGACAGCAACTGGCCCGAGGCCCAGCGGTCGTGGAAGGCGACGGGGAGCCGCTGCAGATGCCGGTACAGATCCGCCCGCATGCCCGCCTCGACGCTCGACAGCGGGCGCGCCACCAGCCAGCGCCGCAGCCCGAACAGCACCGCCTCCCCGACGCCGAGCAGCAGCAGGTACAGCGCGCCCAGCCACACGCCGGCCGGGTCCCGGTCGGCGACCGGACCGTCCACCATCCACTTCAGGACCAGCGGGATGACCAGACCCACGCAGGAAGCGAGGACCGCCACGGCGGCGGCGGTCAGCAGCCGCGCCCGCACGGGTCGCACATAGGGCCACAGACGCAGCAGGGTTCGTACGGCCGATCGGTCCTTGGTGGTTGCACGTGTCGTGGGCATCAAGGTGAGCGTACGGACCGGCACTGACATCGCCCACCGAGTTTTGGCCGGACCGGGGTCGGCCGCTGGTCCTACGACCTGCGCGTTCGAGGGGTCGTACACCGGCATCAACCGATCGGCTGATGCGCCTTCGAGCGCGACGGCCGATGTGGCGGCGGGCCGCCCGCCGCGAACCTGATGCCATGTCCGTCATCGAAGTCAGCGAACTGCGCAAGTCCTACGGCGGCCGGCCCGTCGTCGACGGCGTCTCCTTCGCCGTCGAGGAGGGCGAGATCTTCGGGATCCTCGGCCCGAACGGCGCCGGCAAGACCACCACCGTCGAGTGTGTCGAGGGACTGCGCGTCCCCGACGGCGGCCGCGTCCGCGTCACCGGCCTCGACCCCGTCGCCGACCACGCGCGCGTGGCCCGCGTGCTCGGCGCCCAGCTGCAGCAGAGCGAGCTGCAGCCCAAGCTCACCGTCCGCGAGGCGCTGGAGCTGTACGCCTCCTTCTATCCGCACCCGCTCGACTGGGCGCCGCTCGCCGAGCGCCTGGGCCTCACCGCGAAGCTCGGCACCCGGTTCGCCAAGCTGTCGGGCGGTCAGAAACAACGCCTGTTCATCGCCCTGGCGTTGATCGGCAACCCGCGCGTCGTCGTCCTCGACGAGCTCACCACCGGCCTGGACCCGCGGGCCCGCCGGGACACCTGGCAGCTCATCGAGGACGTCCGGGCGAGCGGGGTGACGGTCCTGCTCGTCACCCACTTCATGGAGGAGGCGCAGCGGCTGTGCGACCGGATCGCCGTCATCGACAAGGGACGGGTGGCCGCCCTGGACACCCCGGCCGGTCTGATCCGCCGCTCGGCGGGCGCCACCGTCATCAGCTTCACCCCGTCCGCCCCGCTGGACGACGGTGACCTCCAGACCCTCCCCGCGCTCGCGTCCGTCGAGCACAAGGACGGCCGGATCACGCTGGCCGGCACCGACGAGACCGTCAACGCCGTCATCACCCTCCTCGCCCGCCACCGCGTCACCGCCCACCAGCTCCGCGTCGTGGACGCCACGCTCGACGACGCCTTCCTCGACCTGACACAGGCCGACACGCAGGCCGACACCAAGGAGACAGCGTCATGAGCACCGCCGTACTGCGCACGGAGGTCCGGCTCTTCCGCCGCGAACCCGGCGCCATCTTCTGGATCCTGCTCTTCCCGACCCTGCTGCTGGTGATCCTCGGCTCGATCCCCGGGTTCCGGGAGCACCAGAAGGACCTCGGCGGACTGCGCACCATCGACGTCTACGTCCCGGTGGCCGTTCTGCTCGGTCTGATCGTCGGCGGCTTGCAGTCCATGCCGCAGACCCTCACCGGCTACCGGGAGCGCGGCATCCTGCGCCGGATGGCCACCACACCGGTCCGCCCGTCCGCCCTGCTGTCCGCGCAGATGGTCGTGTACGGCGCCGCCGCCCTCGCGTCGGCGCTGCTCGCCCTCGCGGTCGGCCGGCTCGGCTTCGACGTACGACTGCCCGAGCAGCCCCTCGGATACGGCCTTGCGCTCGTCCTCGCCGTACTGGCCGCCCTCGCCCTCGGATCGGTGGTGTCCGCGCTGTCCCGCACGACGAAGATCGCCGGCGCGATCGGATCGGCCGTGTTCTTCCCCGCGATGTTCTGTGCCGGAGTCTGGCTGCCGGTGCAGTCCATGCCGCATCTGATGGGCAGGATCGTCGGGTACACCCCCTTCGGAGCGGCGGCGCAGGCACTGAACCAGGCGGCCGCCGGGCACTGGCCGGGGTGGGGGCACCTGGGAGTGCTGGTGGTGTGGATCCTGCTGCTGACCGGCGCCGCCGGCCGCTGGTTCCGCTGGGAGTAGGGACGGGGCCGTGCAGACTGGGGAGATGACCGCGAGGGACAGCCAGATCGAGCGGCGCTGGGATCAGCTGCACACGTGGGGGCCCTACGCCCTGCTCGCCACCGGTCTCGGCCCCGCGATCGCCATGGCCGATCCGCGGGCCCACCCGGTCAGGTGGTACACCGGCTGGGCCCTGGTCGGCTGCGCGGTCGTACTCCAGTTGCTGTGGCACGGATACCGGCTGCGCCGGCCCGACCGAGCCCGTACGCCGTCCCGGCTCGGCACGGCGTACTACGTCGTCCGGTGGGCCCTCGCCTTCGCCCTCACCTGGCTCAACCCGTTCTTCGCCTTCTATGCCGCCAGCGGCTACATGGACGCCGACGAGACGATCCCGCGCAGCAGATGGCAGCGGCTCGGTCTGTTCGCGAGCGCCATCACGGTGGCCGCGGCGCAGACCGGCGGGATGCCGTTCACCAGCGGGCTTCAGTGGCTGGTGTTCGCCGCGCTCCTGTTCTTCAACTCCGGCCTGCAGATGGTGGTCGCCCACCTCACCACACAGGAGACCCAGCGCTCCCACGAGCGCAAGGAGACGATCGCGGAACTCGAGCGCACCAACGCCGCCTTGCAGCAGGCCCTGGACGAGAACGCCGCCCTGCACGCCCAACTCCTCGTCCAGGCACGGGAAGCGGGGGTCGCCGACGAACGCCGGCGCCTCGCGGCGGAGATCCACGACACCATCGCCCAGGGCCTGACCGGCATCATCGCCCAGCTCCAGGTCGTCGCGAACACCCCGGAACGGGAGCCGGCCCGCCGGCACCTGGACCGCGCCATGGAACTGGCCCGGCACAGCCTCGGCGAGGCCCGCCGCTCCGTGCACAACCTCGCCCCGGTCGCCCTGGAGAACGACGGCCTCCCCGAAGCACTCAAGAAGACCGTCGCCGAATGGGGCGAACGGACCGGGGCGCGCGCCGAGTTCACCGTCACCGGCACCGCCGAACAGCTCCACGAGGAGGTCTCCGCCACCCTCCTGCGGATCGTCCAGGAGGCCTTGTCCAACGCCGCGCGGCACGCCCGCGCCACCCGGGTCGGTGTCACCCTCTCCTTCCTCGGCGAGGAGGTCATCCTCGACATCCGCGACGACGGCACCGGCTTCGCCCCGCTCACCGTCCCCACCCGCACCAGCACCGGCGGCTTCGGACTCGACGGCATGCGCGCCCGCGCCGAACGCATCGCCGGCACCCTCACCGTGGAGTCCGAGCCGGGGCGCGGCACGGCGCTGTCGGCTCGCGTAACGTTGGTCCGCCATGACCAGTGACCTCGTGACCCTGCTGATCGTCGACGACCACCCGGTCGTGCGCGACGGCCTGCGCGGCATGTTCGAGTCCGCGCCCGGCTTCACCGTCCTCGGCGAGGCAGCCAACGGCGTCGAGGCCGTGGACCGCGCGGCCGAACTCGACCCGGACGTCGTCCTGATGGACCTGCGCATGCCGGGCGGCGGGGGAGTGGACGCCATCCGCGAGCTGACCCGCCGCGGCGCCCGCGCCAAGGTCCTGGTCCTGACGACGTACGACACCGACTCCGACACCCTGCCCGCGATCGAGGCCGGTGCCACCGGCTACCTCCTCAAGGACGCTCCCCGCGACGAGCTGTTCAGCGCCGTCCGGGCGGCGGCGGACGGCCGTACCGTCCTGTCCCCGGCCGTCGCCTCCCGCCTGGTCTCGGCCGTGCGCGCCCCCGGCAACGAACCCCTCTCCAATCGGGAGCGCGAGGTCCTCGCCCTGGTCGCCAGAGGCACCTCCAACCGGGAGATCGCCCGCGAACTGTTCATCAGCGAGGCGACCGTGAAGACCCATCTCACCCACCTGTACGCCAAGTTGGGCGTCAGCGACCGCGCGGCGGCGGTGGCCACCGCGTACCGGAGGGGCATCCTCGGCTAGTCCGGGTAGGGCAGCAGGGTGCTTGCGATCCTCTCCCAGCTGTCCTTGAGCTCGGTCACCAGCTCCGGCTTGTCGGCGGACAGGTCGGCCTGCTCGCGCAGGTCGGCGCCGAGGTCGAAGAGAAAGTCCTGCCCGGAGGCGTCCTGGTAGTACTTCCACTCGCCGCGCCGGAGCGCCCGGTTGTCCCGCACCCGCCAGAACAGGTCGCGCCGCGGGAGCCGTTCGCCGCGCAGGAGGTATCCGGCGAGGCTGACGCCGTCTAGCGGGTACGCCGGGTCGGGGCGGGCGTCGGCCACCTCCAGGAAGGTCGCCGTCCAGTCGGGGGAGAAGTTCGGCTCGTGGCTGACCTGGTTGCCGTCGATCCGGTGCGGCCAGCGCACGATGGTCGGAACGCGGATCCCGCCCTCCTGCAGCACGAACTTCTCCCCGCTGAGCGGCCACAGGTACGACCAGCGCTCACCGCCGTTGTCGCTGGCGAAGTACACCAGCGTGTGCTCCTCCTGGCCGGAGCGGCGCAGCGCGGCGAGCACCTTGCCGACGGCCGCGTCGAGGCTCTCCACCATCTCCGTGTACTTCGCGACCGAACCGCCGTCGAAGTGGTTGAGGGCGATGCTGATGTCCGCCTGGGTCTCGGCGGCTCGTATCCGCGCGGCGATCTCCGCGCCGGTCTTCGCGTCCTCCTCGGCCAGCCAGGGCCAGTGCGGGGTGGTGTAGTTGAGGTTGAGCAGCCAGGGCCGGCCGTGGTCCCGGCCGACGTACTCCACGGCCCGCTCGGTCAGCACGTTGGTGTAGTACCGCAGGTCCTTGTACTCGGCGTCGCCCTCGTAGAGGTCGTGGTCGCCGAGCTGCCCCAGCTTGGAGAAGTACTCCAGGGCACCGCCGTGGTTGCCGAAGAACTCGTCCCAGCCCGACTTGGTGGGGCTGTGGTCGGGCAGCCAGCCGCAGTGCCACTTGCCGATGAGCGCGGTGGCGTAGCCGGCCTTCCTCAGCAGCGAGGCGAGGGTCGGGTGACTCGGGTCCAGCCCCTGCGAGCGGTCGTTGATCGGCTCCGCGAGGCCGCCCTTCGTACGCCCCGGATACCGCCCGGTGTAGAGGCTGAACCGGGTCGGCGAGCAGGTCGAGGACCCCGAGTACGCGTCGGTGAACCGTAAGCCCTGCCGGGCCAGCCGATCCAGGTGCGGGGTTTTGATGTGCGGGGCGCCGTAGGAGGAGAGGTCGGCCCAGCCGAGGTCGTCACCGAGGACGACCAGGAGGTTGGGGCGCTGTCCGGACGCGGTGGTCCGGGCTCTGAAGGGCTGTTCGGCGGGGGTGGCCTGGGCCGCGTCGGCGGTGGTGCCCGCACCGGCGACGGCGGTCACGGCACCACCCCCGACCAGCCCGGCGAAGGAACGTCGGGAGATCTCAGACATGTGCCTCAGTCGATCAGCCGTCGATGAGCCGTGGCCAGGGGTGCGGCCGGGATTTCACCGCTCCGCAACGTTGCCTCAGCCCACCACCCGCAACAACAACACCGCCCGGGCCGGCACCGTCACCGCCGTCCCCGCCCGGTGCTCCACCCCCGGCTCCTCCGCCTGTGTCTCCCCCGACGTGTCGACGACCACCTCGTACCGCTCCGCCCACGGCGGACCCGGCAGCAGGAAGGTGACGGGACGGTCACCGGCGTGCAGGACGGCGAGGAAGCTGTCGTCGAGGATGGGGTCGCCGTGCTCGTCCCGGCCGGGGATGTCCCGGCCGGAGAGGTACATGCCCAGCGTGCCGGCGGGCGCGTACCAGTCGCGTTCCGTCATCTCCGTCCCGCGGGAGGTGAACCAGGCGAGGTCGCGCAGTCCGTCCGCCGAGTGGGCGCGGCCCGAGAAGAAGGCGCGGCGGCGCAGCACCGGATGCCGGTGGCGCAGGGCGATCAGCCGGGAGGTGAGGTCGAACAGCGCCCGCCAGCCGGGCTGCTCCAGCAGCTCCCAGTCCAGCCAGCTGATTTCGTTGTCCTGGCAGTACGCGTTGTTGTTGCCCCGCTGGGTACGGCCGAGTTCGTCGCCGGCGACCAGCATCGGCACGCCCGTCGACAGCAGCAGGGTCGTCAGCAGATTGCGCAGCTGACGGCGCCGGAGCCCGCGGACGCGCTCGTCGTCCGTCTCGCCCTCGGCCCCGCAGTTCCACGCCCGGTTGTCGTCGGTGCCGTCCCGATTGCCCTCGCCGTTGGCCTCGTTGTGCTTGCGTTCGTACGACACCAGGTCGCGCAGGGTGAAACCGTCGTGCGCGGTGACGAAGTTGACCGAGGCGTAGGGGCGGCGGCCGCCCCAGGCGTAGAGGTCGCTGGAGCCGGACAGGCGGTAGCCCAGGTCCCGTACGTCCGGCAGCGCGCCCCGCCAGAAGTCCCGCACGGCGTTGCGGTACCGGTCGTTCCACTCCGTCCACAGCGGCGGAAACGCGCCGACCTGGTAGCCGCCCGAGCCCACGTCCCACGGCTCGGCGATCAGCTTCACCCGCCTGAGCACCGGGTCCTGCGCGATCACCGCGAGGAACGGCGACAGCATGTCGACGTCGTGCATGGAGCGGGCCAGCGCGGCCGCCAGGTCGAAGCGGAAGCCGTCGACGCCCATCTCGGTCACCCAGTAGCGCAGGGAGTCGGTGATCAGGCGCAGGACGTGCGGCTGGACCACGTGCAGGGTGTTGCCGCAGCCCGTGTAGTCGGCGTACCTGCGCGCGTCCGACTGGAGCCGGTAGTAGCCGCGGTTGTCGATGCCCTTCAGGGAGAGCGTCGGGCCCAGCTCGCCCGCCTCCGCCGTGTGGTTGTAGACGACGTCCAGGATCACCTCGATGCCGGCCGCGTGCAGCGCGCGCACCATCCGCTTGAACTCGCCGACCTGCCCGCCCGTCGTGCCGGAGGCGGCGTACGCGGCGTGCGGGGCGAAGTAGCCGATGGAGTTGTAGCCCCAGTAGTTCTTCAGCCCCCGGCGCAGCAGATGGTCCTCGTGGGCGAACTGGTGGACGGGGAGCAGTTCGACAGCCGTGACGCCCAGCTTCACCAGGTGCTCGATGGCCGCCGGGTGCGCGAGACCGGCGTACGTGCCGCGCAGCTCCTCCGGGATGCCGGGGTGCAGCTTGGTGAAGCCCCTCACGTGCAGTTCGTAGATGACGGAGTCCGCCCACGGGGTCTTGGGGCGGCGGTCGTCCGACCAGTCGTCGTCGTCGTGGACGACGACACCCTTGGGGACGTACGGCGCCGAGTCCCGGTCGTCGCGGACGGTGTCGGCGACATGCTGCTGCGGCCAGTCACGGACGTGCCCGTACACCTCGGGCGGCAGGCCGAAGTCGCCGTCCACCGCGCGCGCGTACGGGTCGAGCAGCAGCTTCGCCGGGTTCCAGCGGCCGCCCGTCCACGGGTCCCAGCGGCCGTGCACCCGGTAGCCGTACCGCTGCCCCGGCATGACCCCCGGCACGAAGCCGTGCCAGATCTCGTGCGTGAGCTCGGTCAGCCGGGCCCGGGTCTCCTTGCCGCCCTCGTCGAACAGGCACAGCTCCACCGCCTCCGCCCCGCCCGCCCACAGCGCGAAGTTGGTCCCGGCCACCCCGTCCGGACCGACCCGGAACCTGGCCCCCAGCGGGGTCGGCGCACCCGGCCGCACCGGCACCGCGGGCACCCTGCGCGGTGCCCCGTTCACGGCGGCGGCCGGAGCGGCGTGCTCCTCCGTCACCGCCTCCTGCTCGGCTGCGCTGGACACCAGACCGCCTCCCACGGCTCCCGGAACGACCTGGCAGGAGCGTACGGCGTCCCGGCCGCGGCTCCCCTTCGCGTCGCCCTCCCCACAGTTCTGCCCAGACCTTGCCTCGCACTCACGTTTCCCCAGGGCGTGCCTGATCGTTGGGGAGTCCGTGAGGCATGCACACAGGCGCGCGCGGCGCGCGGGGGCCGCGCTGGCCGCCGTACTGACATGGGCAGGACTGCTGGCCGGCTGCACTTCGCACGGCGGCGGTATCGACGAGGTGCTCGGCAAACCCCCGGCCCCCGAGGACGTCATCCGCGTCACCCCCGACGACGGCAGCAAGGACGTCCGCCCCGACCGACGGCTGGTGGTCCGGGTGCCCAGCGGGCGTCTGGAGTCGGTGAAGGTCGTCAGGTCCCAGGACGCGCAGGACACCGACGTCCCCGGCCGCGTCTCCGACGACGGACTGCGCTGGGAGCCGACCGACCCGCATCTCGCGCTGGCCGCCAAGTACACCGTCGACGCGGTCGCCCTGGACGGCCACGGACGCAGATCGGCGCGGCACACGACCTTCACCACCTACGTCCCCGACGAGCGCTTCGTCGGATACGTCACCCCCGAGAACCGCGCGGTCGTCGGCACCGGGATGATCGTCTCCCTGGGGTTCAACCGGGAGATCGACAACCGCGAGGCCGTCGAGCGGGCGATCCGGGTCACCGCCCGCCCGGCCGTCGAGATCCGCCCGCACTGGTTCGGCAAGGACCGCCTCGACTTCCGCCCGGAGCACTACTGGAAGCCCGGCACCCGGGTCACCGTCGATCTGCGGCTGCGGGACGTCGAGGGAGCGCGGGGCGTCTACGGCATCCAGTACAAGACGTTCTCCTTCACCGTCGGCCGCAGCCAGGTCTCCCTGGTCGACGCGGCCCGGCACACCATGGAGGTACGGCGGGACGGCGCGCTGCTGGCGACCGTGCCCATCACGGCCGGCTCGCCCAAGCACACCACCTACAACGGGAAGATGGTGGTGATGGAGATGCTCGAGGTCACCCGCATGAACAGCCGCACGGTCGGCTTCGGCGGCGAGTACGACATCCCCGACGTCCCGCACGCCATGCGCCTGACCGACTCCGGCACCTTCGTGCACGGCAACTACTGGGCGCCGGACACCCCCGGGCACGTCAACGTCAGCCACGGCTGCGTGGGGCTCAGGGACGTCAAGGGCGGCGGCTCCGACACCCCCGCCGGCTGGTTCTTCGACCGCAGTCTCGTCGGGGACGTCGTCGAGGTCGTCCACAGCAATGACAAAAAGGTCGCTCCCGACAACGGCCTCGGCGGGTGGAACATGGGGTGGAAGGAGTGGAAAGCGGGCAGTTGATGTTGCGACAGAACGGTGACCTTCGGCTGACACCAATCTCAAAACCTCGCGGTTAATATGCGCCAATGCGCTCGCCTGGCGCACAGGGGTGGGGCCTGACCAGGTCCGGGAGGGGAGAACCAGTTGAACGTGCGACCGATATCGGGGGCGTCGGTGGGCGCACGCGGGCGGGGGAGCAAGAAGGTCTCGGCGCTGATACTCGGCGCCCTGCTGCTCACCGTCACCGCGTGCGGCGGGGGCGGCTCGGGCTCCGGGTCCGGGGCGGGTTCCGGCGACGGCAAGGGCAAGGGCGCGGACAGCGCGCAGAGCAAGCAGTCCGAGGCAGTCGTCGCCATCGCCCCCAAGGACGGCGCGACCTCCGTCGACACCAGCGGCGCCCTCAAGGTCACCGCGAGCAAGGGGAAGTTGACGCAGGTCGAGGTCAAGGACGCCAAGGGCGAGGCCATATCCGGGTCCATCACCGACGGGGGCGCCTCCTGGACGCCGGCCACGCATCTGGCCGCGTCCACCAAGTACACCGTGCACGCGGTCGCCAAGGACTCCGAGGGCCGGCAGGCGGCCGAGGACTCCAGCTTCACCACGCTCACCCCGAAGAACACCTTCATCGGCAGCTTCACCCCCGAGGACGGCTCCACCGTCGGCGTCGGGATGCCGTTCTCGATCCGCTTCACCCGGGGCATCACACACCCCGCGGACGTCGAGAAGGCCATCAGCATCAAGACCGAGCCGGCCGTCGACGTCGAGGGCCACTGGTTCGGCAACGACCGCCTCGACTTCCGGCCCGAGCAGTACTGGAAGTCCGGCACCAAGGTCACCGTCAGCCTGAACCTCGACGGCGTGGAAGGCCGTCCGGGGGTCTACGGCAAGCAGTCCAAGACCGTGAAGTTCACCGTCGGCCGCAGCCAGGTCTCGATCGTGGACGCCAAGAAGCACACCATGAAGGTGATGCGCGACGGCAAGGTCTTCAAGACGCTGCCCGTCACCACCGGCAAGCCCGGCTACGACACCTGGAACGGCCAGATGGTCATCAGCGAGAAGCTCCGGGTGACCCGTATGAACGGCGACACGGTCGGCTACGGCGGTGAGTACGACATCAAGGACGTCCCGGACGCCATGCGCCTGACCGACTCCGGCACCTTCGCCCACGGCAACTACTGGGGTGGCGACGCCTTCGGCAACTACAACGCCAGCCACGGTTGCATCGGCCTGCGGGACGAGCGCGGTGGCTACGACCGCGGTGTGCCGGGCGCCTGGTTCTTCGACCACTCCATCATCGGCGACGTGGTCACCGTGAAGAACTCCGACGACAAGACGGTCGACCCGGCCAACGGCCTCAACGGCTGGAACATGTCCTGGAGCGACTGGAAGAAGTAGACGACCGCCGACGTACGGCCCCGGTGTGAGCGACGGCACCGGGGCCGTTGCCGTTGGTCCCCGTGCTGTGTCTGCCTGGGGGACAACCCCCAGACCCCCGGCCCAGTGTGAGCGACGGCACCAGGGCCGTAGCCGTTAGTCCCCGTTAACCTGCCTCCATGACCGTGAATCTCGAAGTCGCCGAAGGTGTCGGCACCATTCGGCTCGACCGGCCCCCCATGAACGCCCTGGACGTCGCCACGCAGGACCGGCTGAAGGAGCTCGCCGAGGAGGCGACCCGGCGTGGGGACGTCCGGGCCGTGATCGTCTACGGCGGGGAGAAGGTGTTCGCCGCGGGCGCGGACATCAAGGAGATGCAGAACATGGACCACACGGCGATGGTCCTGCGCGCCCGCGCCCTGCAGGACTCGTTCACGGCGGTCGCCCGCATCCCCAAGCCGGTGGTCGCGGCGATCACGGGCTACGCCCTCGGCGGCGGCTGCGAGCTCGCCCTGTGCGCCGACTACCGGATCGCCGCGGACAACGCCAAGCTCGGCCAGCCGGAGATCCTGCTCGGCCTGATCCCCGGCGCGGGCGGCACCCAGCGGCTGTCCCGGCTGATCGGCCCGTCCAAGGCCAAGGACCTGATCTTCACCGGCCGGATGGTCAAGGCGGACGAGGCGCTGACCCTGGGTCTGGTGGACCGGGTCGTCCCGGCCGACGAGGTGTACTCCGCCGCGCACGAGTGGGCGGCGAGGCTGGCGCAGGGCCCGGCGCTCGCGCTGCGGGCCGCGAAGGAGGCGGTCGACACCGGTCTGGAGACGGACATCGAGACCGGGCTCGCGGTCGAACGGAACTGGTTCGCGGGCCTGTTCGCCACCGAGGACCGGGAGCGGGGCATGCGCAGCTTCGTGGAGGAGGGCCCCGGCAAGGCGAAGTTCCTCTGAACCCCTTGCAATTGACACGGTGTCTGATCCGGGGTCCCTCGATGGGGCGGTTTATGGGAGCCTTAAGGCAACCTTAAGTCTGCCTTGCCGAGGGGCCCCGTCGATTGCCTTCAGCTGAGCCTTCGCCGCAGCTCGGGCGGGCTGTGGAGGCTGCCGAACTGCCACCGGCATATGCCGACCGGCAGGTTCGGAATGATGGGTTCCGGGGGGTGTATTCCTTCGGAACGGCCCCGGAGCGTGCCGTGGGCGGCCATGATGGGGGCATGGCGGGGCTGGAGGGCATCGAACAGCCGCGGGGACAGAGCCGTGCGACCGCGGCGCGCTGGTCGCCTGCGGTGGAGGACGAACGAGCGCTCAAGGCGCTGGAGTTGTTCGGCAACCCGACCGAGGCCGAGGTCCCCCTGCCGTCCCGCCCCGAGTCCGCGGCGACCGCCCGTCGGCTCGCCCAGGTCGTGGTGCTCCGGCACTGGGGGCTCACCCCGAAGATGACCGAGGACGCGGTCCTGCTGGTCTCGGAGCTCGTCGGCAACGCCGTCCGGCACACCGGCGCCCGGGTGTTCGGCCTGCGCATGCGGCGCCGACGGGGCTGGATCCGTATCGAGGTCCGCGACCCCTCCCGGGGGCTGCCCTGTCTGATGCCGGTTCAGGACATGGACGTCAGCGGCCGGGGCCTGTTCCTGGTCGACAAGCTCGCCGACCGCTGGGGTGTCGACCTGCTCCCACGCGGCAAGACGACCTGGTTCGAAATGCGCGTCGCCGACCGCTAGGGCCTGCCGCACCTTCCCGTCTGCCATGCCGCGCCTGGCCGCAGTCCCCCGAGGGGCGTCCCCGGCCGCGTTGCCGGGCGGGCCCCAGTGCCAGGGGTCCGGAGTGTGGCGGGGGCGGATTATGCTCACCGCGACCCGAACATTGTCACCAATCGCGGCAATCAGCCGTTTTCTTACCTGGCGCCCCTTAAATGGTGCGGGTGACCCCGACCGACCGCCGCACGGCCCTGCGCACGGGTGCCGGCCTCCTCGCCGCAGGCGCCCTCACCGCCGGATGTGCCACGCACGGCGCCGTCGCACATCCCGCGTCGCCCACGACGTCCCCCGACCCCTCGGCCCGGGCCCCCGAGGCGGCCCCCGGCCCCCGCCGCTACCCGGGCCGGCCCGCCCAGCTCACCCACGGCCCCCGCACCCGCCCCCGCATCGCCCTCACCTTCCACGGGCAGGGCGACCCCGCCATCGCCCACTCCCTGCTGACCGAGGCCGAGAAGCGCGGCGCACACCTGACCGTGCTGGCCGTCGGCACCTGGCTGGACGAGCATCCGGATATCGCCCGCCGCGTCCTCGACGGCGGCCACGACCTCGGCAACCACACCCAGCGCCACCTGGCCATCGACACGATGCCCGAGGCCCAGGCCCGTACCGAGATCACCGCGTGCGCCGACCGGCTGCGGCACCTCACCGGCTCCATCGGCACCTGGTTCCGCCCCTCCCGCGCCCCGCAGGCCTCTCCCCTGGTCGCCCGTCTGGCCCGGGACGCCGGGTATCCGCACGTCCTGTCGTACGACGTCGACTCGCTCGACTACACGCGGCCCGGCGCCGCCGCCATCACCCGGAAGGTGCTGGCCGAGGTGCGGGGCGGTTCCGTGGTGAGTATGCATTTCGGGTATCCGGACACGGTCGCCGCCCTCCCCGCCGTACTGGAAGGACTCGCCCACCGCGGTCTGGCCGCGGTGACCACCACGGAGTTGTTCAGTTGATGCAGCGCACCCGAATCGCCCACGCCGTCGTCGTGACCGTCGCCCTCGTCTCCCTGGCGGCCTGCTCCCAGGGCTCGAGCGGGCACAAGGACGAGGCGCTCGGCAGCAAGGCGCCCGTCGCCCCGGCGCAGCGCAAGGCCGTCCCCGGGCTGCCCGGCATGCCCCCGGTCCTCGACCCGAGCGACGTGTACGCCGCCGACCGCCCGAACCGGCTCTCCCCGGTCGTCCGGGACTTCCCGTCCCGGGTCTACGTCCCCAACACCAACTCCAACACCGTCTCGGTCATCGATCCGAAGACGTACCAGGTCGTCGAGACGATCCCGGTCGGCGTCCAGCCCCAGCACGTGGTGCCCTCCTGGGACATGAGGACGCTGTGGGTCAACAACGACCGCGGCAACACCCTCACCCCCATCGACCCGCGCACGGGCAAGGCGGGCAAGCCGGTCGACGTGCACGACCCGTACAACCTCTACTTCACGCCGAACGGCAAGTACGCCATCGTGATGGCCTCCCTCGACCGCCAACTCGTCTTCCGCGACGCGCACACCATGGAGCGGGTGAAGTCGGTCCCGGTCAGCTGCTACGGCGTCAACCACGCCGACTTCTCCGCCGACGGCCGCTACTTCATCGTCTCGTGCGAGTTCAGCGGCGAACTGTTGAAGGTCGACACGGAGCAGATGAAGGTGATCGGACAGCAGAAGCTGCCGTACCACGGCTCCATGCCGCAGGACGTCAAGATCTCGCCCGACGGCAAGCGCTTCTACATCGCCGACATGATGGCCGACGGCGTGTGGATCCTCGACGGCGACACCTTCGCCAAGCCGTCCTTCCTGCCCACCGGCAAGGGCGCCCACGGCCTCTACATCAGCCGCGACTCGCGCGAGATGTACATCTCCAACCGCGGCGAGGGCACCATCTCCGTCTTCGACTTCGCCGAGAACAGGCTCACCAAGAAGTGGCGTCTGCCGCACGGCGGCAGCCCCGACATGGGCGGCGTCTCCGCCGACGGCAAGGTGCTGTGGCTGTCCGGCCGCTACAACGCCGAGGTGTACGCCATCGACACCCGCACCGGCGAACAACTCGCCCGCATCAAGGTCGGCAGCGGCCCGCACGGCCTCGCGGTCTACCCCCAGCCGGGCCGCTACTCCCTCGGCCACACCGGCATCTTCCGCTGACTCAGCCGCGCCGGAGCAGCAGCGCCTCCGCACCCACCGGCCGGTAGCCGGCCGCCAGGAACGTCCGCATGCTGCGGGCGTTCCCCGGCGCGGCCTGGGCCCACAGCGGCTCGGTGACGAGATGCCGGGCGGCCCTCACCAACGACCGGCCAAGTCCCCGGTGCCGTACCGCCTCGTCGACCTCGACCGACACCTCGAGCCGGCCGCCGATCCCGCGCCCCGTCACCAGCACCGCGCCGTCCGTCGTCCACGCGCGCACGTCGTCGCGCCGGCCGCGGGCGTACGCGATCCGCGGATGCGCGCCGTCCTCGACCTCCCGCAGCGCGACCGGCGGCTCACCCGGCAGCGGCCCGCCGACCAGCATCGCGTCGATGGTCTCGGCCGTACGGCCCGTGCGTTCGACGAACGCCGCCAGGAACCGGGGGTTCATCGGCGCGGCGAGCGCGTCGCAGTCGGTGGCGCGCAGGGCGTCGTACACCCACTCGGGGTCCTCGTCGGTGAAGACGACGGCGTGCGCGGTGAACGCGAGGACGCCCGCGTCCCGTTCGCAGGCCTGGGGCACGACCGTCGTGCTGCCGTCCGCGGGTGGGAGGACACCGTGGGCCGCCGCGTCGAGAATGTCCCGCAAGGTCTCCATGACGGCGCTCCTTGAGTCTCCACCCACTGGAAGGCCCAGACTCGCAGACATGATCGACGACAGCACCGGGCTTTTCACCATCGGCGAGCTGGCACGGTCCACCGGGCTGACCGTGCGCACCATCCGCTACTGGTCCGACGAGGGCGTCCTCACCCCGGTGGGCCGCTCCACGGGCGGTTACCGGCTCTACGACGCCGAGTCCGCGGCCCGCCTCGAGCTGATCCGCACCCTGCGCGAGCTGGGGCTCGGCCTCGCCGACGTACGCCGGGTGCTGGACGGCGAGCGGACGGTGGCCCAGGTCGCGGCGGCGCACGTGGCGGCGCTGGACGCGCAGATCCGCTCGCTCAAGGTGACCCGCGCGGTGCTGTCGACCGTGGCACGACGTGGCTCGAGTGCGAAGGAGATGACCCTGATGAACAAACTCGCGCGGCTGTCCGCGGCCGAACGCAGGCGGATCATGGAGGAGTTCGTGGAGGAGATGTTCCACGGGCTGGACCTCGTGGATCCGGACGTGCGGGAGCGGATGCGCAGCACCGCCGTGAACCTGCCGGACGACCCGACGCCGGAGCAGGTCGACGCCTGGGTGGAGCTGGCGGAGCTGGTGCAGGACCCGGAGTTCCGGGCGCGGATGCGCAGGGCGGCCGAGCTCAATCACGCCGGGCGGGGGCCCGACACCCCGGCCGGGGCGTCCAGGTGGTTCGCCAAGCGGCTGGTCGAGCTGGTGGGGGAGGCGCGCGAACGCGGGATCGATCCCGAGTCGCCGCAGGCCGACCATGTCCTGCGGGACCTGTTCGGCGACACCGACCTCGCCGCGGTCCTGGAGCGCATCGACGCGACCCACAACCCGAGGCTCGCCCGCTACCGCGAACTCCTGGGCATCCTCAAGGGGGCGCCCGTGCACACCTACGCCGAGGAGTTCGCCTGGGTGGGGGCCGCACTGCGGGCGCGCACGGGCGGTTAGTCTGACCTGCGGCAGTACGCCGGTAAGGCAGATTAAACGCGACAAAAAGGGGCGGATCGGTGGCGGACATCGAAGCAGCGCGCAAGGAGTTTGAGCGGATCGACACCGACGGCGACGGGGTCATCACCGCCGCCGAGTTCAAGGCCGCGCTCGCCCAGGGGGGCGACTGGAACGTCACCGAGTCGGTGGCCGAGGTGATCATCAAGACGCGTGACCTGAACGGCGACAAGGTCCTGTCGTTCGACGAGTTCTGGGCCTACCTGAACAAGTGACGCGCGCGGTCGCCGCGCACGGCGAAGGGGGCGCCCGCCGGGCGCCCCCTTTCTCTTCACCCGTCCGGCCCGCCCCGCGGAATAGTGCGCGCACCGCCCGGGTTGACGCTCCTCAGACGTATGCGTGTGCATCGATCATGGAAGGGCCAGTCATGAAGATCGGCATCATCGGGGCGGGCAACATCGGCGGCAACCTCGCCCGGCGGCTCACCGCACTCGGCCACGACGTCTCCGTCGCCAATTCGCGCGGTCCCGAGACGCTCGCCGCGCTCGCCGAGGAGACCGGCGCGACGGCGGTGCGCGCCGAGGAGGCGGCGCGGGGCGCCGAGGTCGTGGTGGTCACCGTCCCGCTCAAGGCGGTCCCCGACCTGCCGGCCGGACTGCTGGACGGCGCCGCCGAGAACGTCGCCGTGATCGACACCGGCAACTACTACCCGCAGCAGCGGGACGGCCGGATCGCCGGGATCGAGGACGAGGGCCTGACGGAGAGCGCCTGGACCGCGCGGCAGATCGGGCACACCGTGGTCAAGGCCTTCAACGGCACCTATGCCCAGGACATCCTGGACCGGCCCCGCCCGGCCGGCGACCCCGACCGCATGGCCCTCCCGGTCGCCGGCGACGACGAGGCCGCCAAGCGCGTCGTACGGGACCTGATCGACCAGCTCGGCTTCGACACGGTCGACGCGGGCACCCTCGCCGACTCCTGGCGCCAGCAGCCGGGCACCCCGGTCTACGGCCTGCGTGAAGGCGTCGACGGAGTGACCAAGGCCCTGGCAGAGGCCTCCCCCGACCGCCCGGCGGACTTCCGCGGCTGACCCTTCCGTGGGCCGCTCAGCCCTCGGAGGCCCACTTCTTCAGCGCCGCCTTGTCGGCGAAGTCGGCGACGTCCTTGTCATGGGGTTCGCTGGTGTACTGGTGGAAGCGCCACTTGGCCTTGATGCGGGGCTTGCCCGCCGTGACGTAGTCGGCGATCCAAAGGCCGTCGCCGGCATAGGACGTGGTGTCGACGTTGAGCCAGTAATCGCGGTTGGTGTAGAGGATGACCCTGTTGTTCGGGCGCAGCGCCTTCACCTTGCGGATGAAGCGGTCCTTCTCCGCGTTGCTCGCGTGGGTGCCGGAGCTGGTCGTCTCCCAGTCGACGGCGAGGATGTCACCCGCCCTCTCCGGGGCGTGCTGGACGAAGTACTCGGCCTGGGCGTCGAGGTTGCCGGGCCACAGGAAGTGGTAGAAGCCGACGACCAGGCCGGCCTCGCGGGCCGTCTTGGTCTGTGCCGTCAGTCTCGGGTTGACGTACGAACGGCCCTCCGTCGCCTTGACGAAGGCGAAGGAGAGGCCGTCCGTGGCGTACGAGGACGACT
Organism: Streptomyces sp. NPDC005799; assembly: GCF_040630525.1. Classification (NCBI taxonomy): domain Bacteria; kingdom Bacillati; phylum Actinomycetota; class Actinomycetes; order Kitasatosporales; family Streptomycetaceae; genus Streptomyces; species Streptomyces sp. NPDC005799. The sequence goes on along the minus strand of NZ_JBEXXQ010000028.1, from coordinate 97,952 downwards.
GGTAGGCGCTGACGTCGATACCGTGCAGCATGGGGGGACTCCCTGAAGTTCCGTCGTGGGGACAGGAGTTTGCGGCACCCCATACCTTAGGACGTCAACTTCTCGCGGCCACCGAACTCAGTACGGACGCCGACTTGGCCGACCAGTCCGAGGTGATCACGCTCGCGTGGTCCGCCGCCAACAGCGCCAGCCTGGCGGCCACTTCGGCGTCCGTCGGGGCCGTCGAGGAGATCGCCGGCGAGACGCCGTACGCGTCCGTCATGATCAGGATGTAGTGGTTCGCGGAGTAGAACGACGTGTCGTAGCCGTTGTTGACGTACGTCGCCGCGTCACCGTCGAAGAAGACGAACCACGGGCGGATCGAGGCGTCGTAACGGGACGTGCGCGGGTCGCCGTTCGCGGCGCCGAGCGCCGCGGGGAAGGCCTGCGCCGCCGAGATGTTCCCCGCCGCGTACAGGTCGCGCAGATGGTCGCCGTACTCCTCGTCCGTCCAGTAGTGGTCGAACGGATTGGACTCCTCCACCGTGCCCGGGATCAGCTCGAAGATGAACTTGCCCTTCAACTGGTCCCGCGTCGGCCAGGCGTTCGCCTTCGCCGCCGCGTCCAGCGTGGAGTACGAGGAGCCCAGCAGATCGGCCGGCTTGTAGACGCTGCTGCCGAGCTTCTGCGAGACCAGGGTGTCGAACTCGTCGGGACCGAGACCGACGTCGTTGTTGAAGCCCACCTTCATCTCGACCTTCACGACGATCGGCGCGTGGTCGGGGTGGAGCTGCTCCCAGGCCGCCATGTTGTCCAGGCAGCTGCCGAGGTCCTGGTTGCGGTTCTTGCTGTACAGCTCGCTGGGCTTGCTGGCGTACTCGCAGTTGTTGTTGTCGCCGAGCGGGTTGCTGTGGCTCACCCGCCAGCGCCGGTTGAGGCTGTCCGCGTACACGTCCAGCTCCAGCAGCGAGGCACCCGAGTCCAACGCCTGCGCCCAGTAGGTGTACTTGTCCTTCTCGTACGCGTTGTGCGTACCGATCGTCGTCGTCTGCGCGAACGTCGGCGACGCCGCGTGCGCGTTACCGGGTACCCCCACCAGCATGGCGGCGGCGCCCACGAGCGCCGCCAGCCGTCTCACCACCCGCATGGGTCAATTCCCCTTTGTCTCGACCGAGTTGGCCGAAGCGTAGGGGTTGGTGGTTACTGAGCGGTAGACCTAAGGGGAACGTCGACTTCCGTACGGCAAAGGGGAGTTCAGCACTCGATGATGTTCACCGCGAGCCCGCCCCGCGCCGTTTCCTTGTACTTCACGGATACGTCGACCGCTTTCGATCATGCCGTTGACCTGGTGTTTCAGTGTTGCAAGAGCGGCTCGCGTGGCAGTGGGGGACTTTTCGGGGACTTCTCGCAGACGCTTGCCTACAAGGTATCCGGCGGCGCTCGACATCCGTTGTGCAGGGCAGTACCAAGAGCGGTGTTGGCGTCCGGGCGGGCAGTCACCCGACCCGACGACTGGCGTACTCGTAATGCGTAGGTCTCGGGTTCGAACTCTGACGCTCTGCTCGGCGGGTCAGGACTGGTTCATGACCATGTGAGGGTTGCTGCACTCCATGTACGTGTGGCGGCATTGCCGTTGAGGAGAGTGTCTGCGAACTCGGTGACCTGCCGGACGACGTCAACGAAGTGTTCGGGGTAGCTCGTTGCAGCGGGACCCTGGCGGCGGCGCCATGCGGTGTACGAGGTCTGGCGGCGCTCGCCGAGGTCGCTGATGGCGGTGCTGAGAGGTTTCAGGGTGATGCCGCGGTGTGTGGCAGTGGCGGTCAGTGCGGTGGTGAGTTCCTGGCCGTCGAGGTCGTTGAGGGTGAGCAGGCGGTAGAGGTCGCCGTAGTCGCGGTCGCGGGTGTTGAGGTCGCCGAGTGAGACGGCGGTGGAGAGTTTCTCGGCGATGACGGTGGCCAGTGGGTAGCCCAGGATCTGGAAGTTCTCCGGGGTGAGCTGTTGTGGGTAGTCGATGACCCGAGGGCTGGGGGTGACGGGGTCGCCGAAGCTGACATCCAGTTGGAGCTTGAGCCGGGCCCGGGCGATGGAGGCAGCCATGGACAGGCGTACGCCGTGGTACTCATCCTCCTCGCGGATGGGGACGGTCCTGAGTGTCGCGGGATCGAATGCGACTCCGTCGTCGATCTCGGTGGCGGCGATGGCTGCGATCCTGCGGATGATCTCGGTTTCGGTGCCGGGGAACGAGCGACCGAGGATGTCGATGTCACGGGTCATCCGGCGGGCGCCGAACTGGGCCAGCAGCAGGCCGCCCTTGAGGACGAAGTGCTCGCGGCCGAGAGGTGATGAGGTCAGGCGGTAGAGGAACCGTTCGAGGACGTACTCGACCATGACCTCGTCCGTGGACCGGCTGGTGCGGCGTGCCAGGTTGCGCAGGTCGTTGTAGACGCGGCCGGCGATGGTGTCGCGGGTGGGGTTGGCCATCAGGCGAGCACCGCCTCAACGGCCGGGCGAATGATGGAAAGGGCGCCCAACTCACGTGCAACATACTGGAGTTCGCTGACCCCGCTGCGCCCCTCTCGACGCAGGTAGCGGCCGAGCGCGGAGAGAGCGAGGGTCTCGCCGATGCGGCTTCGGTGGCGCATCGCGTCGACGACGCTGCGGGCTGCGTTGTACATGGGGATGGTCTCTCCGGGGGCTGCTTCGAACCGCTCGACGCCGAGAGTGAAGGTCGTCGGGGCGTACTGAGCCACTATGGTCGGCGGGTAGGAGATCGTGGGGCGGCGTGTACCGCGCGGCACGGCGATGTGTACCGCTGCCGGGATGTCGTCGATCAGCTCGTGCAGGGCCAGGGCGGACTCGTCACACACGACAGCGCGAGGAGCCCGTGTGCACACAGCCAGCAGATCTGCGTGCGCGGTCTCCGGTGCGTCTGCTCGTCGGTAGACCCCCCGGGACAGTTCGTCTATCTCTCCCTTGGCAACCAAGGACGCCAGATCGCGAGGGGAGAGCAGGACCTGACGCGCCTGCGCCGTCGTGAACGTGGGAGAGAGGCCGGTCAGCCGCTGCTCCAGGCGCGAGTTCTCCGCAGCACTCATGTATCGAATGGTACCCCTCTGGAGGGTTGAGGGGATCGATTTGATACATCCTGACGGCGGTCGGCGCTCAGGGCGGATCGGAACGGTGACCGAGGAAGTCACGAACCCCCAGGCCAGCCTTCCATCCCGTGAGATTTCCTGGGGACTTTTCGGGGACTTTCAAGCCTGTCCCAGGGACTTTTCGGGGACTTTCCGCCGCGTAAGCAGGGAAGGCCCTGACAGCGCTGAAAGATGCGAACGCGCTGGTCAGGGCCTAACTGCCTAGCACTCGATGATGTTCACAGCCAGCCCGCCCCGCGCCGTCTCCTTGTACTTGACGGACATGTCCGCCCCCGTGTCCTTCATCGTCTTGATGACCTTGTCCAGGGACACCTTGTGGGAGCCGTCGCCGCGCATCGCCATCTTCGCCGCCGTGACCGCCTTCACCGCGGCCATGCCGTTGCGCTCGATGCAGGGGATCTGGACGAGGCCGCCGACCGGGTCGCAGGTGAGGCCGAGGTTGTGTTCCATGCCGATCTCGGCCGCGTTCTCGACCTGTTCGGGTGAGCCGCCGAGCACCTCGGCCAGCGCGCCCGCCGCCATCGAGCAGGCCGAGCCGACCTCGCCCTGGCAGCCGACCTCGGCGCCGGAGATGGACGCGTTCTCCTTGAAGAGCATGCCGATCGCGCCCGCGGCCAGCAGGAAGCGCACCACGCCGTCCTCGTCGGCGCCCGGCACGAAGTTGATGTAGTAGTGCAGCACGGCCGGGATGATGCCCGCGGCGCCGTTCGTCGGGGCGGTCACCACGCGGCCGCCCGCGGCGTTCTCCTCGTTGACCGCCATCGCGTAGAGCGTGATCCACTCCATCGCGTGCGCCAGCGGCTCGCCCTCGGCCCGGAGTTGACGTGCGGAGACGGCGGCCCGGCGGCGGACCTTCAGGCCGCCCGGCAGGATTCCCTCCCGGGACATTCCGCGCGTCACGCACTCCCGCATCACCCGCCAGATCTCCAGCAGGCCGGCCCGGATCTCGTCCTCCGTGCGCCAGGCGCGCTCGTTCTCCAGCATCAGCGAGGAGATCGACAGACCCGTCTCGTTGGTCAGGCGCAACAGCTCGTCACCGGTGCGGAAAGGATACTTCAGCACGGTGTCGTCCAGCTTGATCCGGTCCGCGCCCACCGCGTCCTCGTCGACGACGAACCCGCCCCCCACCGAGTAGTAGGTCTTCGACAGCAGCTCGGCGCCCGAGGCGTCGTACGCCCAGAGCGTCATGCCGTTGGCGTGGTACGGCAGGGCCTTGCGGCGGTGCAGCTTCAGGTCGTCGTCGAAGGAGAACGGGATCTCGTGCCTGCCGAGCAGCCGGATACGGCCCGACTCCTTGATCTGCTCCACCCGGTCGTCCGCCGTCTCGACGTCCACCGTCCGCGGGGAGACGCCCTCCAGGCCGAGCAGCACCGCCTTGGGGGTGCCGTGGCCGTGGCCGGTCGCGCCCAGGGAGCCGTAGAGCTCGGCACGCACCGACGCGACGGAGCCCAGCAGCTCCTCGTTGCGCAGGCGGCGGGCGAACATGCGGGCCGCACGCATCGGTCCCACCGTGTGGGAGCTCGACGGGCCGATGCCGATCGAGAACAGGTCGAAGACCGAGATGGCCACGGGAACTCCTCCGAAAAGGGTGGGGGCACACGTCGTCGGGTGCCCCCACCGGGGAACTACTTGTTCAGACCCGGGTACAGCGGGTGCTTGTCGGCAAGCGCCTTCACCCGGGCCTTCAGCGCCGTCACGTCGTCCTTCCCGAAGGGAGAGGGCGCCTTCAGCGTCTCGGCGATGACGTCCGCGACCTCGGCGAAGTCCTCGGCCGTGAAGCCGCGGGTCGCCAGGGCCGGCGTACCGATCCGCAGGCCCGAGGTCACCATCGGCGGCCGCGGGTCGTTGGGGACGGCGTTGCGGTTGACCGTGATGCCGACCTCGTGGAGACGGTCCTCGGCCTGCTGTCCGTCCAGCTCGGACTCGCGCAGGTCGACGAGGATCAGGTGCACGTCCGTGCCGCCGGACAGGACGTTCACCCCGGCCTCGCGGGCGTCGGCCGCCGTCAGCCGCTCGGCGAGGATGCGCGCACCGTCCACCGTACGCCGCTGGCGCTCCCTGAACTCCTCGCTCGCCGCGACCTTGAAGGACACCGCCTTCGCCGCGATCACGTGCTCCAGCGGACCGCCCTGGAAGCCCGGGAAGACGGAGGAGTTCAGCTTCTTCGCGAAGTCCTTGCCGCGGGCGAGGATGATGCCGCCGCGCGGACCGCCGAGCGTCTTGTGCGTGGTGGAGGTGACGACGTCGGCGTACGGCACCGGGTTCGGGTGCAGCCCGGCCGCCACCAGGCCCGCGAAGTGCGCCATGTCGACCCACAGGTACGCCTCGACCTCGTCCGCGATCCGGCGGAACTCGGCGAAGTCCAGCTGCCGCGGGTACGCCGACCAGCCGGCGATGATCACCTTCGGCCGGTGCTCCTTGGCCAGCTTCTCCACCTCGGCCATGTCGACGAGTCCGGTCGCCGGGTCCACGTGGTAGGCGACCACGTCGAACTGCTTGCCGGAGAAGTTCAGCCGCATCCCGTGGGTGAGGTGGCCGCCGTGCGCGAGGTCGAGCCCGAGGATGGTGTCGCCGGGCTGGGCCAGCGCGAACAGGGCGGCCTGGTTGGCGGAGGCGCCGGAATGGGGCTGGACGTTGGCGTACTCGGCGCCGAACAGCTCCTTGAGACGGTCGATGGCGATCTGTTCGGCGACGTCGACGTGCTCGCAGCCGCCGTAGTAGCGGCGGCCCGGGTAGCCCTCCGCGTACTTGTTGGTGAGGACCGAGCCCTGCGCCTCCATGACCGCGAGCGGAGCGAAGTTCTCCGAGGCGATCATCTCGAGGGTGGACTGCTGGCGCACGAGTTCGGCGTCGACCGCGGCGGCGATCTCCGGGTCGAGCTCGTGCAGGGACGTGTTCAGGACGGTCATGCGGCCTCGACTCCTCAGCCGGCGTTCTGGGCGGTGTACTCGTCGGCGGAGAGCAGGTCCGCGGGCTCCTCGGCGACGCGTACCTTGAAGAGCCAGCCGCCCTCGAAGGGGGCCGAGTTGACCAGGGACGGGTCGTTCACCACGTCCTCGTTGATCTCGGTGACCTCACCGGTGACGGGGGAGTACAGGTCGCTGACCGACTTGGTCGACTCCAGCTCGCCGCAGGTCTCGCCCGCGGTCACGGCGGAGCCCACCTCGGGAAGCTGGGCGTAGACGACGTCACCGAGCGCGTTGGCCGCGAACTCGGTGATGCCGACCGTCGAGACGCCGTCCTCGGCGGCCGACAGCCACTCGTGCTCCTTGCTGTAGCGCAGCTGCTGGGGGTTGCTCATGGCCTGGATTCTCCTGTACGCGGGGTGATGAGGAATGCCGGGGGACTGCTGGGGACGTGGATGGGCGGCGGGACCCCGACGCGGGGCCGCCCCGCACAGTCTCTACTTCTGGCGCTTGTAGAAGGGCAGTGCCACGACCTCGTACGGCTCGTGGCTGCCTCGGATGTCCACACCGACCCCGGGCGTGCCGGGCGCCGAGTGCGCCGCGTCGACGTACGCCATCGCGATCGGCCTGCCCAGCGTGGGGGAGGGGGCGCCGGAGGTGACCTCGCCGATCACCTCGCCGCCGGCCACGACCGGGTACCCGGCGCGCGGGACGCGGCGGCCCTCGGCGATCAGGCCGACCAGGACGCGCGGCGGGTCCTCCTGGGCGCGGGCGGCCGCTTCGGCGAGCGCCTCGCGGCCCACGAAGTCGCCCTCCTTCTCGAACTTCACCACCCGGCCGAGCCCGGCGTCGAAGGGCGTCAGCTCGGTGCTGAGCTCGTGCCCGTACAGCGGCATGCCCGCCTCCAGGCGCAGGGTGTCCCGGCAGGACAGCCCGCAGGGGACCAGGCCGGCGGCCTCGCCCGCCTTGCTCAGCGCCTGCCACAGCTCGACGGCGTGCTCGGGCTTCACGAACAGCTCGAAGCCGTCCTCGCCGGTGTAGCCGGTGCGGGCGATCAGCGCGGGGACACCGGCGACCGTGCCGGGCAGGCCCGCGTAGTACTTGAGGCCGTCGAGGTCGGCGTCGGTGAGGGACTTCAGGATCCCGGGCGACTCGGGGCCCTGGACGGCGATGAGGGCGTAGGCGTCCCGGTCGTCGCGCACCTCGGCGTCGAAGCCTGCCGCGCGCTCGGTCAGCGCGTCCAGCACGACCTGGGCGTTGGAGGCGTTGGCGACGACCAGGTACTCGGTCTCGGCGAGCCGGTAGACGATCAGGTCGTCCAGGATCCCGCCGTCGGCCCGGCAGATCATGGTGTAGCGGGCGCGCCCCACGGCGACGGACGCGATGTTCCCGACCAGGGCGTGGTTCAGCAGGGCGGCGGCCTGCGCGCCGGTGACGGTGATCTCGCCCATGTGGGAGAGGTCGAAGAGGCCGGCCCGGGTGCGCACGGCCAGGTGCTCGTCGCGCTCGGAGCCGTAGCGCAGCGGCATGTCCCAGCCGGCGAAGTCGGTCATCGTCGCACCCAGCGAACGATGCAGGGCATCGAGCGCGGTACGGCGGAGTTCGGTGCTGCTCATCGGACGGTCGTCTCCCAGGGCATGACGGGACAGGGCGAGGTCATTCCTCCCCATCTGTCATCGGTACCTGAGAGGTTCGCCCTGATCACGCGAATGACCGGGCTTGCACCGTGGGTGGGGCCACCGCACGGCGGCCCGCTTTTCAGATGTGCCTCGCCCGCGCGGTAACGGGGCCTGAGAGATTCAAGGGAGGGACTTGCTCCTTCGGCGCCCCAGCGACGTAGACGTACTGGCGTACTGGGGACTCTCCCGCGCGGATTCAAACGGCCGGTATGCAGTTGGCGCGCACATCATTGCACGCCTTGTCCGCTCGCGTCAGACCGCTCTTTGTGACGGGCCTGTGGCCGGAACCGAACGGAACCGCGAGACACCGTGCATTACCTTCTCTTTACATTCAGTGGGGAGAAGCTTTCCTGACCCCGCAGGGAGGACGATCACGGTGAACAGGCCCACGGCGTACGCCACGACCTCGGCTCTCACGCTGCCCCGGCAGCCCTCGGCCCCGGCCCGCGAGCGGTGCGACGAGCTCCCGGCCTCCGTCGTCCGCGATCTGCGCGACCGCTCGGGCCGCAGTCCGCACGCCTTGCTCTTCGGGCCCCGTGACCTTGTCGTCGTCACCGGCCTGCCGGGCAGTGGCAAGTCCACGCTGATGGCCCGCGCGGTCAGGGGCGCCCGGGTCGACTCGCAGGACGCCCGCGACCGCTGGGAGCGCCGGCTGCCGGCCCTGCTGCCGTACGTGCTCTACCGCCCTCTGGTCCGCCTCGCTCACTACGCAGGTCTGCGCCGGGCCGTGCGCGACGGCGAGGGGGTCGTCGTGCACGACTGCGGTACGCAGTCCTGGGTCCGCGGCCGGCTGGCCCGCGAGGCCCGCCGCCGCGGCGGCACGCTGCACCTGCTGCTCCTGGACGTCACGCCGGACGCGGCGCTGGCGGGCCAGCGCGAGCGCGGCCGGGGCGTCTCCCGCTACGCCTTCCTGCGCCACCGCAGGGCGGCCGCCCGGCTGATCCGCTCCGTGGAGCGGGGCGAGCTGCCCGGGGGCGTCGGCTCGGCGGTCCTGCTCGACCGGGACGCGGCGGACGCCGTCGTCAGGATCGGCTTCACGGGCTGACCCCGCGTCGGTCCCGCCCAGGCGTCCTCACCAGGATCGGCTTCACGGGCTGACCCCTTGGCGGTCCCAACCGCTAGCCTTTCCGGTCACAGCAGTGGTTCCCAGCAGACGGTCGGACACAGATGGACTTCCCAGCGGATCTCCCCGCGGACTTTCCCGCCCAGGCACATCCCCATCCGCACGGCGGCTGGCCGGGCAACGAACTGGAGGAGGTGCTCTCGGCCTCCCTCGGCATACCCTCTGCGGGCGGCCGGATCATCGAGGTGCTCGGCCGCAGCTTCCTGTGGATCCCGCTGCCCAACGGCGGCGGTCCGCTCAGCGGTCCCCTCGACGTGCCCACGCTGGAGATCGAGGGCCAGGCCTATGTCCCGGTCTTCAGCTCCGAGGAACAGTTCCGCCAGGTCGTCGGCGGCCATCTGTCGTACACCGTCGCCCCGGCCGTCGAGTTCGCCCGCGGTCTGCCCCCGCAGGTGGGCCTGGCGGTCAACCCCGACGGCGTGGTCGGCATCCCCCTTCCGCCGGCCGCGGTCGCCGAGCTGTGCCGCGTCGGCCGCACCGCCCTGGACGGCCCCGCCTCCGGCGGTCGCGTCAAGCTCTACGAACCGGACTGGCAGGACGACCCGATCGACTTCCTGGCCGCGGCCTCCGAGGAGTTCGCCGCCGTCGGCGTGGTGGCCACGGCCCGCCGCTGCCTCGCCGCGATCGAGACGGCGGACCCGGTGATGTTCGTGGGCGTCGAACTCTCCCAGCGCGAGGGCGACCTGAGGGCGCTTCCGCTGGAGGCCCTCGGCCGGGCGGTGACCAGGATCCCCACCCAGTGGCCGGTCAACCTGGTGCTGCTGGACGTGACCGACGACCCGGTGGCCGTCTGGATGCGCGACCGGGTGCGCCCTTTCTATACGAGGGATCACTTCTGAGCCGCCGCCGGCGGGGGCAACGCCGCACCTGGGCTCGCGCACGCACAACAGGCCCCGAGCAGCCAGGCGCTTAAGCTGTCACCCAATGCGGGGCAACTCTTCGAAGGGGCGGTACGTCAGGTGAGCGCGAGCCTCAGCGGCGGCGTCGAGCAGATGCTGCGCCAGGTGACGCCCGGGCGCTACGACGCCTACGAGGCACTGCTCAGGGCGCTCGCCACCCCTGGCCAGGGTCAGATCTGGATGCTCCTGTGGCACGGTCAGGCGGGGGCTCCGGACGCCCAGTACGGCAACATGGAAGTGGACGGCTACGGCTACGCCCCGTGCGTCACCTCGGCCCAGGAACTCTCCGCCAGCGGCTGGAACCGCTCCTACGAGGTGGTCGACGGGATCGACGTGGCCCGCACCCTCTACCCCGACCACTTCGGCCTCTGGCTCAACCCGCACGCCCCGGGCGGTGGCGTCGGCATCCCCTGGCCGGATCTGCGCCGCATCGCCACCGGCCTGGAGCGCCAGCCCGCCGGCCCGCTGCGGCTGCAGGAGCCGACCATCGAGATCCCGCAGTTCTACGCCCTGCTCGCGCAGAACGCCCACCGCACCCCGGCCGTCCGCTCGCTGCGTCGCGCCTGGGTGCAGCCGGCGCTCGGGGCGCCGTATCTCGCCATCGGCCTCGACGTCTACGACACCAGTCCGCCCGCCGTGGACTCGGTGCGGGCGATGATGCAGCAGTCCATCGGCGCGGTCCCCGACGGCCTGCCCGTGTCGACCGTCGCGATGTCCGACGAGTACGACCCCGTCGCGCTGTGGATGCGGGCGAGCGCCCGCCCGTTCTACGACCGCGAGGCCCACGCGCCCGCGCCCGCCCAGGCCCCGGCGGCCGGATACGGCTATCCGCCGGCGCACGGCGCATACTGAGACACGTCTTCTGGTCCAGACCGGGCCTCTGGTGATCTGCGCGCGTAGATGGCGCCGTAAGATCCATTGATGCGTCGAATGTCCGAAAAGAACCCGTCCGCCCCCCGTTACCCACTGTCCGGATAACGGAACCCTGCAGCCCGCATCACGTTTACGCATCCTTTCACCGCCAAGTCTGGCAACAGATCGCCAAAGCGTTGAAGACTCCCGCTCCAGGGGACTTCGTCCCCGTGTACGAGGACTGATCACGCCGCCACAGCGGCAAGTGCGGGCCGGCTACCGCCGGTTGAAATCGAAGAGGGGTCCCTGCCTGATGACGGCACCATTGCACGAGCCGACCGCGGAAGCGGCCCCGAGCGCGGCCGAGGAAGCGGCGGTCGCCAGCGCCGACGCGAAGGCCGTACAGGGACGCTCCCTGGGCCGGATCGCCTGGGAGCGCCTGAAGCGGGACAAGCTCGCCCTGGCGGGCGGCATCATCGTGCTCCTGCTCATCGTGGTCGCGGTGTTCGCGCCCCTGATCGCCAGCCTGTACGGACAGGACCCGGACGCCTACCACGAGAGCCTGATCGACCCGCTCTTCAGCACCCCCAAGGGGTCCCTCGGCGGCATCAGCGGCACCCACTGGCTGGGCGTCGAGCCGGTCAACGGCCGCGACATCTTCGCCCGCATCCTCTACGGCGCCCGGATCTCGCTGCTGGTCGGCTTCCTGTCCGCGATCGTCGCCGTCGTCCTCGGCACGGTGCTCGGCATCCTGGCCGGCTTCTTCGGCGGCTGGGTCGACTCGATCATCAGCCGGATCATGGACGGCCTGCTGGCCTTCCCCCAGCTCCTCTTCATCATCGCGCTGGTCTCCGTCATGCCGGACCGGATGCTCGGGCTGAGCGGCTCCAACGTGCGCGTGTTCGTGATGATCCTGGTCATCGGCTTCTTCGGCTGGCCCTACATCGGACGCGTGGTGCGCGGCCAGACTCTCTCGATGCGCGAGCGCGAGTACGTCGAGGCGGCCCGGTCCCTGGGCGCGGGGCGGTTCTACATCCTGTTCAAGGAGCTGCTGCCCAACCTCGTCGCCCCGATCATCGTCTACACGACGATGATGATCCCCACCAACATCCTGACCGAAGCGGCACTGAGCTTCCTGGGCGTGGGCGTCAAGCCGCCCACCTCGTCCTGGGGGCAGATGCTCTCGACGGCGATCGACTACTACGACTCGGACCCGATGTACATGATCGTCCCGGGTGTAGCGATCTTCATCACCGTTCTGGCCTTCAACCTCTTCGGCGACGGCGTGCGGGACGCGCTCGACCCGAAGGGCTCCCGCTGAACCGCCGTACCGCACAAGCGTCCCGTGGCACCAACACGGGGTCTCTCATCAAATCCGGAGGATCCGAGATCGTGACTACCCAACGCACCTCAGGGCGGCGTAAGCAGGCGTTGGCCGCTGCTGCCGCGGTCGCCGGGCTGCTGACCTTGGCAGCGTGCGGCGGCGGCAACGACAACGGGGGCTCGTCGTCCGGCGCCGCCGGCTTCGACGCCGCGAACAACAAGGTCGCCCAGGCCGATCAGGTCAAGAAGGGCGGCACCCTGAAGTTCGTCAGCACCCAGGACGCCGACTTCTGGGACACCACGCGCGGCTACTACGGCTTCATGTGGGACTTCGCGCGCTACTACAGCCGTCAGCTGCTGACGTACAAGACCGCGCCGGGTGCCGAGGGCGCCAAGCTCACCCCGGACCTCGCCACCGCCCTGCCCGAGGTCACCGACGGCGGCAAGACCTACACGCTGCACCTGCGGGACGGCATCACGTGGGAGGACGGCAAGCCGATCACCTCCCAGGACGTCAAGTACGGCATCGAGCGCGTCTGGGCGCAGGACGTGCTGTCCGGCGGTCCGATCTACATCCAGCAGATGCTCGACCCGAACAACACCTACAAGGGTCCCTACAAGGACAGCTCCGCGGACAAGCTCGGCCTGAAGGCGATCTCCACGCCCGACGCCAAGACGATCGTCTTCCACCTGCCGAAGCCGAACTCGGACTTCCCCGAGGTGCTGGCGATGGTCGCGTCCTCCCCGGTCCGCCAGGACAAGGACACCAAGGCCAAGTACACGCTGCACCCCTTCTCCTCCGGCCCGTACAAGTTCCAGTCGTACAGCCCGGGCAAGGGCCTGGTCCTGGTCCGCAACACCAGCTGGAAGGCGTCCTCGGACCCCATCCGCAAGGCGTACCCGGACAAGATCACGTTGGACATCTCGTCCAACCAGAACGACTCCGACCAGCGTCTGATCAACGGCGACTACGACATCGACGCCAGCCAGACGGGCCTCGGCCCGCAGGCGCGCCAGATCGCCCTGAAGCAGCACAAGGGCAACCTGGACAACCCGGTCTCCGGCTTCATCCGCTACGCGGTCTTCCCGCAGACGGTCAAGCCGTTCGACAACATCCACTGCCGCAAGGCCGTCATCTACGCGGCCGACCACGTGTCGATCCAGACCGCGCGCGGTGGCCCGGTCGCCGGTGGTGACATCGGCACCAACATGCTCCCGCCGTCCGTCTCGGGTGGCGAGGGCCAGAAGTACGACCCGTACCAGATCGCCGGTGCCAACAAGACCGGCAACGCCAACCTGGCCAAGCAGGAGCTCAAGGCCTGCGGTCAGCCGAACGGCTTCAGCACCACCATCGCCGTCCGCAACAACAAGGCGCAGGAGGTGGCCACGGCCACGTCCCTGCAGGCGTCGCTGAAGAAGGTCGGCATCAACGCCGACATCTACCAGTACGACGGTTCGCAGAGCTCCGGCATCATCGGCGCCCCCGCGAACGTGGCGAAGAAGAAGCTCGGCATCATCATCATGGGCTGGGGTCCGGACTTCCCGACCGTCCAGGGTTACGGCCTGCCGCTGTGGAACAGCCACTACATCCTGCAGAGCGGCAACAACAACTTCGCCATGATCAAGGACAAGACGATCGACGGCCTGTTCGACCAGTACACCACCACGCAGGACGAGGCCGGCAAGACGCAGATCGCCACGCAGATCAACCACAAGGTGAGCGAGGGCGCGTACTACCTGCCCTTCACCTTCGAGCGTCTGCTGAACTTCCGTTCCTCGCGCGTCGGCAACGTCTACACGTCGAACGCGTACAGCGGCTACTACGACTTCGTCAACCTCGGTCTGAAGTCCACGAAGTAAACCCGGCACACCCGCCGAACGGCACGAAAGGCAGGTGAAGGCCGGCGCGGCGGGACCGTGGGCCACCGGAAGACCTCCGGGGGCCCGCGGTCCTGCGGCGGGCCGTTAGCTGTGCTCGCTTACCTCATCAGGCGGCTCTTCGCCGCCGCAGTGATGCTGGTGGTCATCATCCTGGTGGTCTTCTGCATCTTCTTCCTCGTCCCCAAGTGGGCGGGCGTGGACATCGCCTCAAGCTTCGTGGGCAAGCAGGCCGACCCCGCGTCGGTGGCAGCGGTGCGCGAGAAGCTCGGACTGAGCGACCCGATCTTCGTTCAGGTCTGGCACTTCTTCAAGGGCATCTTCGTGGGCCGCACCTACGCGGCCGGCGGCGATGTCACCCACTGCGCCGCGCCCTGCTTCGGCTACTCCTTCCGTACCGAGCAGGACGTCTGGCCCGTGCTCACCGACCGCTTCCCGGTGACCCTGGGTCTGGCGCTCGGTGCCGCCGTGCTGTGGCTGGTCTTCGGTGTCGCGGCCGGTGTGCTCTCCGCCCTCAAGCGGGGCAGCCTGTGGGACCGCGGCGCGATGGTCATCGCGCTCAGCGGTGTCTCCCTCCCGATCTACTTCACGGGTCTGCTGTCGCTCGCGATCTTCAGTTACGGCCTCGGCTGGATCGACGGCAAGTACGTGCCCCTCACCGACAGCTTCTCCGGCTGGCTGGGCGGCATGATCCTGCCCTGGGTCACCCTCGCGTTCCTGTACGCGGCGATGTACGCCCGGATCACCCGCGCCACCATGCTGGAGATCCTCGGCGAGGACTACATCCGCACGGCGCGCGCGAAGGGCCTCAAGGAGCAGGTCGTCATCGGCAAGCACGCGATGCGCTCCACGATGACCCCCATCCTGACCATGCTCGGCATGGACCTCGGCGCCCTCATCGGCGGCGCGATCCTGACCGAGACGACGTTCAGCCTGCCCGGCCTCGGCCAGGCGGTGCTCAACGCCATCAAGACCCAGGACCTGCCCATCATTCTGGGCGTCACCCTGATCACTTCTCTCGCGGTGCTGATCGCCAACCTCGTGGTCGACGTCCTGTACGCCGTGATCGACCCCCGAGTGAGGCTCACATGACCGAGCTGAGCAAGAGCGGAGCGGCCGTGGGCGAGCCCACGAGCACCTCCCCCGCCCCGACGTCCTTCCTGGAAGTGCGCGACCTGAAGGTGCACTTCCCGACCGACGACGGTCTGGTCAAGTCCGTCGACGGGCTCTCCTTCACGCTGGAGAAGGGCAAGACCCTCGGCATCGTGGGCGAGTCGGGCTCCGGCAAGTCGGTGACCTCGCTCGGCATCATGGGCCTGCACACCGCCGGCCAGTACGGCAAGCGCAAGGCGCAGATATCCGGTGAGATCTGGCTGGACGGCACCGAGCTGCTGTCCGCCGACCCGGACGAGGTCCGCAAGCTGCGCGGGCGCGAGATGTCGATGATCTTCCAGGATCCGCTGTCCGCGCTGCACCCGTACTACACGATCGGCCAGCAGATCGTGGAGGCGTACCGCATCCACCACAACGTCGACAAGAAGACCGCGAAGAAGCGCGCGGTCGAGATGCTCGACCGGGTGGGCATCCCGCAGCCCGACAAGCGGGTGGACAACTACCCGCACGAGTTCTCCGGCGGTATGCGCCAGCGCGCGATGATCGCGATGTCGCTGGTGAACAACCCCGAACTGCTGATCGCGGACGAGCCGACGACCGCCCTCGACGTGACCGTCCAGGCGCAGATCCTCGACCTGATCCGGGACCTGCAGAAGGAGTTCGGCTCCGCGGTCATCATCATCACCCACGACCTGGGCGTCGTCGCCGAGCTGGCCGACGACATCCTGGTGATGTACGGCGGCCGCTGCGTGGAGCGGGGTCCGGCCGACAAGGTGTTCTACGAGCCCCGCCACCCCTACACCTGGGGTCTGCTCGGCTCGATGCCGCGCCTGGACCGTGAGCAGCAGGAGCGTCTGATCCCGGTCAAGGGATCCCCGCCCTCGCTGATCAACATCCCGTCCGGCTGCGCCTTCAACCCGCGCTGCCCGTACGCCGACGTCCCCAAGGACAACGTCACCCGCACGGTCCGCCCCGAGCTGACCGAGGTCGGCAGCCAGCACTGGGCCGCCTGCCACATGACGCAGGAGCAGCGGGAGCGTATCTGGACCGAAGAGATTGCGCCGAAGCTGTGAGCGAGGACAAAGCCGTGACCACTCCCGCGAAGAGCGACGGTGCCACCCTCACCAAGGACGCCGCCGCCGGCGAGACCCTGCTGAAGGTGACGGGACTGCAGAAGCACTTCCCGATCAAGAAGGGTCTGCTGCAGCGCCAGGTCGGCGCCGTGCACGCCGTCGACGGCCTCGACTTCGAGGTCCGGGCCGGTGAGACCCTGGGTGTCGTGGGCGAGTCCGGCTGCGGCAAGTCGACCATGGGCCGGCTGATCACCCGGCTGCTGGAACCGACCGGCGGCAAGGTCGAGTTCGAGGGCAAGGACATCACGCACCTCGGCGTCGGCGGCATGCGCCCGCTGCGCCGCGATGTGCAGATGATCTTCCAGGACCCGTACTCCTCGCTGAACCCGCGCCACACCATCGGCACGATCATCGGCGCCCCCTTCAAGCTCCAGGGCGTCGAGCCCGAGGGCGGAGTGAAGAAGGAGGTCCAGCGGCTGCTGTCGGTGGTCGGTCTCAACCCCGAGCACTACAACCGCTATCCGCACGAGTTCTCCGGCGGTCAGCGCCAGCGCATCGGCATCGCCCGCGCGCTCGCCCTGAACCCGAAGCTGGTCGTCGCGGACGAGCCGGTGTCCGCGCTGGACGTGTCGATCCAGGCCCAGGTCGTCAACCTGCTGGACGACCTCCAGCAGGAGCTGGGCCTGACGTACGTGATCATCGCGCACGACCTCTCGGTGGTCCGGCACGTCTCGGACCGGATCGCGGTGATGTACCTCGGCAAGATCGTCGAGCTGGCCGACCGTGAGTCGCTGTACAGGGCGCCGATGCACCCGTACACCAAGGCGCTGATGTCGGCGGTGCCGATCCCGGACCCGCGGCGCAAGAACGAAAAGAGCGAGCGGATCCTGCTCAAGGGCGACGTGCCCTCGCCGATCTCCCCGCCGAGCGGCTGCCGCTTCCACACCCGGTGCTGGAAGGCGACGGAGATCTGCAAGACGACCGAGCCGAAGCTCGTCGAGCTGAAGCCCGGCCAGCAGGTCGCCTGCCACCACCCGGAGAACTTCGAGGACCAGGCTCCGCAGGACACGGTCCTGCTGACCATGGCCAAGGAGGCGGCCGAACTGGTCGCCGACGAGGTCCTCGCGGAGTCGGCGGAGACGTCGGCGGCGGTGGCGGCGGAGGTCGCGGAGACCCCGGCGGCCCCCGCGACCGAGGAAGCCGCCGAGACGCCGGCGACCGAGGAAGCCGCCGCGAGCGCCGAGAGGCCCGAGGCCGCCGAGCCGGAGACCGGCGAGAAGTAGGCCGAATTCGTCCAGCCGCGTTCCTCCACGCGAAGGCCCCGGCAGTCCGAACGGACTGCCGGGGCCTTCGCGTGTCCCGTGTGGAACAGGAGTCAACCGGCGAGTAGCGCATGACGAGTTGGCAAAGTCGTGTACATGACCGAATGGGGGGAGGCAGGGTCGGCGTATCCGGCTGAATCGGACCACGCACCGAAGGGACGACCCATGGCCTTCTCCCGTTCGGCACGTTTAGGGGCCCTCGCGACAGCGGCGGCCTCTTTCCTTGTCATCGCCGCCTCTCCCGCCCCCACCCCGGGCGCTCCCGGCATCGGCGACACCTATTTCCCGAACCTCGGCAACGGCGGCTTCGACGCCCGGCACTACGACCTCGACGTGGCGTACAACCCGGACACCGACCGCCTCGACGGCCGTACGACCCTCACCGCCCGCGCGACCCAGACCCTCTCGTCCTTCGATCTCGACCTGCAGAAACTGGAGGTCACCCGGGTCGAAGTGAACGGCAGACCCGCCGCGTTCACCCGCGACGGCGACGAACTGCGCGTCACGCCCAAGGGAGTTCTCCCCAAGGGGCACACCTTCAAGGTCACCGTCACCTACGGCGGCGTACCCGAACCCCTCAGCGGGCCCATCGTGTTCGGCTCCGACTACGGCTGGATGAAGACCGCCGACGGCGTCTTCGTCGCCTGCGAGCCCAACGCCGCCTCCACCTGGTTCCCGTCCAGCGACCACCCCTCCGACAAGGCCACCTACGACATCCGCATCAAGGCTCCCAAGGGCCTGACCGGCGTCTCCAACGGCCGGCTGGTCTCGACGTACGACAAGGACGGCTCGACGTACGCCCACTGGCGCGAGAGCAGGCCGATGGCGACCTACCTCGCGACCGCCACGATCGGGAAGTTCGACGTGAAGACCGGCCGGACCCCCTCCGGCATCCCGGTCTACGTCGCCATCGACCCGGTGCTCGCGAACAGCAACAGCGTCGACGTGTACGCCGTGACGGCCGCCGCCACCGACTACTGGTCGCAGGTCTTCGGGCCCTACCCCTTCGAGGAGACCGGCGCGATCGTCGACGACATGCCCCAGGCCGGGTTCTCGCTGGAGGTGCAGAGCAAGCCGGCCTACTCGGCCGTGCGCAACGAGACCACGATCGTGCACGAGCTGGCCCACCAGTGGTTCGGCGACTCGGTGTCGGTGGAGCGCTGGAAGGACATCTGGCTCAACGAGGGCTTCGCCACGTACGCCCAGTGGCTGTGGGCCGAGCACCAGGGCACCCGCAGCGCCCACGACTCGTTCCTGGCCGCCTACAACTCCCGCCCGGCGGACAGCGCCTTCTGGCAGACGGTCGTCGCCGACCCGCAGCGCGACACCATGTTCGCCTCGGCGGTCTACCAGCGCGGCGCGATGACCCTCCAGGCGCTGCGCGAGCGCATCGGCGACACGGCGTTCTTCCGGCTGCTGCCGACCTGGACCAAGCTCCACCGGTACGGCAACGCGAACACCGCCCAGTTCATCGCGCTCGCCGAGAAGGTCTCCGGGCAGAAGCTGGGCGACCTGTTCCAGAAGTGGCTCTTCACCACGGGCAAACCGGCTCTGTAAACACCCCGGGTAAGAATGTGGGGTGCTCCAGCAACTGTTCAGCCCCTCCGTCCAGCACACGCTCGACCTCGTCGGCATCTTCGTGTTCGCCATCTCCGGCGCGCTGCTGGCCGTCCGCAAGAACTTCGACGTGTTCGGCATCGCCGTGCTCGCCGAGGTCACCGCGCTGGGTGGAGGGCTGTTCAGGGACCTGGTCATCGGCGCGGTGCCGCCCGCCGCCTTCACCGACCTCGGCTACTTCGTCACCCCGCTGCTCGCCGCCCTGCTGGTGTTCTTCCTGCACCCGCAGGTGGAGCGCATCCAGGTCGGGGTGAACGTCTTCGACGCGGCCGGCCTCGGCCTGTTCTGCGTGGCCGGCACGACCAAGGCGTACGAGTACGGGCTGGGCCTCACCGCGTCCGCCTGCCTGGGCCTGGCCACCGCCGTCGGCGGCGGCGTGCTCAGGGACGTACTCGCCAACGAGGTGCCGTCGCTGCTGCGCTGGGACCGCGACCTGTACGCGGTCCCGGCGATCGTCGGCGCCACCATGGTCGTGCTCTGCATCCGCTACGACGTCCTCGGTCCTCTCACCAGCGGACTGGCCGCGCTCACGGCTTTCGTCCTACGCCTGCTCGCGATGCGGTTCCACTGGCGAGCGCCACGTGCGTGGAACCGCCGGTCGACGGTTCGCGAGGAGTAGTGCCCCTGAGGTGCGCCCTGTGCTGGCCCATCTCCAGCGAGAGCCAGCGGAACGCCGGGACGACCTGCGGCCGCCACAGCGCCATGTTGTGGCCGCCGGCGCTCTTCGGGATGAAGACGACGTGCACGGTCGTCGGTGCCTTCGCGATCTGTTCGAGGCCGACGGCGGCCTCGTAGCCGTCGTGCGGCTGGCCGGACATGTACAGCGCGATCCGGGGCGGGGTGAGCTGCTTCTTCAGCAGTAGGTAGGGGTTGTTCTCGGCCCGGACCGTGGGGTTCTGCGAGGCGAGCGAGTTGCGCTCGCCGATCGGGTCGTTGTAGCCGGAGAAGCTGATCGCCCCCATGTAGCGGTCGGGGTGCGCCACGGCCAGCTTCACCGCGCAGTGCCCGCCCGCCGAGTACCCGGCGGTCGCCCAGCCCCGGGGCGCGGGCTCGGCGCGGAAGTTGTCCATGACCATCTTCGGTACGTCGATGCTGAGCCAGCTGTCCGCGTTGACCGTGCCCGGGATGTTCGCGCAGCCGGTGTCGATGCTCGCCAGCAGGTTGGTGCGCGCCGCCACCAGGATGAACGGGGCGACCTGGCCGCTGCGCATCAGCGGCTCCAGCTCGCGGATCACGTGCAGCGAGCCGAACCAGGCCTTCGCCGATCCGGGGTAGCCGGGCAGCAGCTCCACCACCGGGAACTTGTGGTTCTTGTACTTCGCCTCGTTGTACTGCGGCGGCGTCCATACGTAGACCTCGGCGTTCACGCCGGAGATGCGGCCCTTGAGCTGGGTCTCGCGCACGCCCCGCATACCGGGTCCGCTGGCGGCGGTGAAGTCCTGCTTCACCTTGGGCAACCGTTTCAGCGCTATGCCGCCGGTGCCGTCGGCGCCGAGGTTGGCGGCCTGCTGCACATGGTTGCCGGTGCCGAGCAGGTCGGCCCAGTTGTCGTACAGGCTGTTGGCGTTGTTGACGAGGACGAAGACCAGCGCGACCGCCGTCCCCTGCGCGAACAGCAGCATCAGCATCCGGGCCGCGGCGCGCAGGGCTTTTGGCCCGCGCATCCGCGACCACAGGACAAGAGGCAGTATCAGGGCGACCGCGAACAGCACGATCAGCGTGTAGAGGAACGGAGTCCCGGTGAGGCTCATGTCCCCATAGAGGGGGACGAGGGGTTCCGGGTTTCGGACAGGATCGGACACTTACCAAGAAATTGCCGGAACCTCACCCGGGAGGCGGGGTGCGCGTCATCCAGCCGTAACGCTGCAAGCTACCGCTTAGTAATTTCTCCTTGTACCGTTCAGGCATGCCAGAAGCAGCTTCCGCACAGGCCACCCGGGCCACCGTCGGCGACAGCGAGTTCGACCGCGACACCGCGCTCACCCGGCGCGCCGACGGGGTCTACGCCATCGACCTCTCGGCCGGCTGGACCATCATCAACGCCGTCAACGGCGGCTATCTGCTGGCCGTTCTGGGCCGCGCCCTCGCGGACGCCCTGCCGCACTCCGACCCGTTCACGATCTCGGCCCACTACCTGACCGCCTCCCAGCCGGGCCCGGCCGTGGTCCGCACGGACGTGGTCCGCACCGGCCGCACCCTCTCCACCGGCCAGGCCTCCCTCCTCCAGTACGACGGGGAGGGCAACGAGGTCGAACGCATCCGCGTCCTGGCCTCCTACGGCGACCTCGGCGCCCTCCCCGACGACGTCCGTACGACGGCCCGGCCGCCCGCGATCCCGCCGATCGAGGAGTGCTTCGGCCCCAGTGACGGCCCCGCCCCGATCACCGGCAGCTCCGCCATCGCGGACCGTCTGATGATCAAGCTGGATCCGGCCACCCTCGGCTGGGCTGTCGGCGCGCCCTCCGGCAAGGGCGAGATGCGCGCCTGGTTCGGCCTGGCGGACGGCCGTGACGCCGACCCGCTCTCCCTCCTGCTCGCGGTGGACGCGCTGCCGCCCACCGCCTTCGAGATCGGCCTGAAGGGCTGGGTCCCCACGGTCGAGCTCACCGTCCACGTGCGCTGTCGCCCCGCGCCCGGCCCGCTCCGCGTCGCCATCACCACCCGCAACCTCGCCGGCGGCTTCCTGGAGGAGGACGCCGAGGTCTGGGACAGCGCCGACCGCCTGGTCGCCCAGTCCCGCCAACTCGCGCGCGTCAGGCTGGGATAGGCGGCTCAGGCTCGGACGAGCGGTTCACGGCCGAGCCAGGCCGCCAACCGCCCGTAGGTGTCCGCCCCTTCGGGCGCCGGCACCACCGAGGCGAAGGGCGTGTCGGCGTCCCGCTCCGGGTCGGGGAGGACGCGACGGGCGACTGCGAGGGCGAACTCGGCCGGCCCCGGGTCGAGTTGATGCGGCCGGCCGAGGGACTCCGACAGATCCCAGGTGTGCGTGACCAGCTCCATGACGTAGCCGGAGAGGGCGGCGCGCCCCGGGACCTCTCCCCACGGCACGCGGACCGGCGCCTCCAGACGGGCGTCGCTCTCCCAGGCCTTGAGGACCCGGACGCGCACCTCGTCGTAGGCGGCCGGCCACTCGTCGTCGCCGACGCCGTCCGCGAAGGGGTGGACGGCCAGACCGTCGCCGCCCTCGCCGACGACCGCGATCCGCAGGGTGCCGCCGACGATGTGGCCGAGCAGGGTGCGGACGTCGAACTCGGCGCACGGGGTGGGGGAGTCGAGCTGGTCCGCCCGCACGGTCGCGATGAGCGCGGCCGCCTGCTCGGTGGCGCGGGCGTAGACGGGGCGGGGGTCGATGGCGTTCATGGCCGGCCTCTCTCGGCTGTCCTTGCGGTGCTTTCCGGTGCTCGAAGACTCCGCCCATAACCTGACAGTTTCCGTCAGCATTTGCGGGCGATCGCCCACGGCGCGATTCTGGTGGTGTGAAGTCCGACCGCCTGCTGTCGATCCTGTTGCTCCTGCAGACCCGCGGCCGCGTCCCCGCGCACGAACTGGCCGAGCGGCTGGAGGTGTCGGTGCGCACCATCTACCGGGACGTGGAGGCGCTGTCGGCCTCCGGGGTGCCGGTCTACGCCGAGCGCGGGCGGCACGGCGGGATCGAGCTGCTGGCCGGGTTCCGCACGGACGTCACGGGACTGACCGCCGACGAGTCGCGGGCGCTGTTCATCCTGGCCGCCCAGGGCGCGCACGCCGCGCTGGGGCTGGACGCGGCCCTCGGCTCGGCGCTGCGCAAGGTCATGGCCGCGCTCCCGGCGCCGCACCGCCCGGCCGCCGAGGTGACCTCCCGCCGCATCCTGGTCGACGCCACCCGCTGGAAGGGCGGCCCGCAGGGACCCGTCGACCTCGACGTCCTCCAGGACGCCGTCTTCGCCGACCGGCGGTTGCGGCTGCGCTACCGGCACAGCGGGGAGCGGGAGCCGCGCACGTACACCGTCGACCCCTACGGGCTCGTCTCGAAGGCGGGCGTCTGGTACCTCGTCGCCGATCGCCGTGCGAAGCCGCGGCTCTTCCGCGCCGACCGGGTGCGCTCGGCCGCGGTCCTGGAGGACCCCGTGAAGCGCCGTCCGGGCATCGAACTCGCCGATGTCTGGCAGGTGTTGCGCCGACAGGTGGAGGAACGGCCGGGCGGGCTCGACGTCACGGTGCGCGTCCGGCGCAGCCGGCTGGACATGTTCCTGCGCCTGAACGCCTCCCACCTCGCCGAACTCCCGGACACCGACGGCGCGGGGGAGTGGGTGACCGTACGGCTGACGTACGGGGTCGTGCCCGAGGCGCGTCAACTGCTCCAGTTCGCCGACCACGTGGAGGTGCTCGAGCCGCCGGAGGTACGCGCGGAGGTCGCGGCGGCGGCCGCCTCTGTCACGGAGCTGTACCAGCGAGCGGTCCGGGCCGGTCGGTGAAGTCGCAGGCCGGCGCGGTGTCTTGAGACCCCCTTGACCTGAGTCACAGGCCGGGGACAGACCGCCCCCAAGGAAGCCCCATGCGCCGTTGGTTGAGTGCCGGTCTCAAGGCACCCTCATCCTCCTTGGAGCTGTTTCTCATGAAGCGTGTGCGTCTCGTCCCCGCGGTGGCCCTGCTGGCGCTCTCGCCTCTGGTCCTGGCGGCCTGCGGCTCTAGCGACTCCTCCTCGTCCTCGGGCAACGGCAACTCCGGGCAGCGGCAGGCATGCTCGGCGCCCTCCGGCATGCACACGGGCAACGCCTCGGGCCGGCCGAGCGGTGCCCCCTCGGGCGCGCCGACGGGCAACGCGACGGCCCGGCCGACCGGCACTCCCGCCGGGATGCCGAGCGGCGCGCCCGGCGGCGGTCAGGGTGGCCCGGGTGGCGCTGGGGCGGGCGGTTGCGGGGGAGGCCAGGGCGGTCCCGGCGGCGGTGCCGCGCCGAGCGGCGCCCCGAGCGGGCAGCCGACGGCGGCGACGACCAAGAGCTGACCCGTCACGCCGTACGACAGGGGCGGCACCCCGGTGAACGGGTGTGCCGCCCCGGTGCGTTGTCCGGTCCGCAGCGGCTCAATCCAGCCAGTGATGGCGCCCGATGCTGATGAGCCGCATCTGCCGGGTGGCGACCTGCTCGACGTGCTCGCGGTCCTCCTCGGTGCCCTCCATCGCCTCCAGGAACAGGGAGGCGGTGATCAGCATCTGGTCCACGTAGAGATGGGCCAGCATCAGCAGGTCGTCGTCGCTCCAGCCCGCGGACTCCGGGTCCTTGGCCAGTTCGGCCCGCACCTCCTCGGCGAACCGGACGAGTTGGTCCCGTATCGCCTCGCGCACCGACTGAACTCCGCCATGTCGCTCACGGGCGATGAAACGGACATGGGCGGGGTACTCGCTCACATGACCGGCGATCAACTCGATGGCGCGTTTGATCCGTTGGTCACTGTCGTCGGTGGTGGCCACCGTCGTCCTGATCATCGGGTGCAGGCTGCCCAGCGCCTCCTCGACCAGGGCCACGCCGAGATCCGCGATGGAGCGGAAGTGCCGGTAGAAGGCGGTCGGGGCGACGCCGACCGCGCGGGTGACCTCGCGCAGGCCCAGGCTGCTCAGGCTCTGTTCCTCCAGCAGGCCGAGGGCCGCGTCGAGGAGCGCCTGCCGGGTCTTCTGCTTCTGTGCCTGCCGGATGCCGAGGGTGTGACTCATGTCATCCAGTTAACAACTGTTCTCTGGATTTGGAAAGCCGTGAGACGCGCTAGACTCTAGAGTCAGTGAACAACTGTAACTACAACTGTTCACCGAAACGTAACGAGAGACGTCCCCCGAGGCGTCTCGGAGGGGGTTCCATCCCATGCTGTTCCTCGTCGCCGCCCTGCTGCTGTTCGGCGCCGTACTGGGCACCGTGGCCCACGCGCCGTTCGCCTTCACCCTCGTCGCCGCCGCCGTCATCGCCGCATGGCTCGGCATCTTCGCGCTCCGCGAGCGGCACGGCCGTCGCCGCCACACCACCACCAGCCACTGACCCACCACCGCCACGACTGCCGGGAGCTGACCCGTCATGCAACTCACCGCCCGCGCCACCGACCGCCCCGACGCCGCCCCGACCCGCCGCGACGCCGACGGCATGGCCGTGGCCTCCTTCATCCTGGGCCTCGTCGGCCTGCTCGTCCTGAACGTCTTCCTCGGCCCGATCGCGATCATCCTGGCCACGGCCGCCCTCTGGCGGGGCACCACCCGCCGGGGCCGCGCCTTCCTGGGCCTGGGCCTGGGCGTCGCGGACCTCATCGTCCTGGTCGCCTTCATGCAGGCGGACAGCACGATCTCCTGGAGCTTCTGAAGGCGAACGGGGCATCGCCTACCGCCGTGCCGCCGTGGGCAGTCGTTCCGCAGGGCGATGGGGGTCCCCCCGCTCGGGAGGAGCCGAGAGTGGGGGAGGGTGGGCACGGCCTGCAGCGCCGGGTGCCGCCCGACCGACCCCAGCGGCAGTTCGGGCAAGCTGCACGCGGCTCAAGCCCAGCGCAGCGGCTACGCCGCGGCCCCGTAGAATCGTGCGCACCATGGCATACCTCGACCACGCCGCGACCACCCCGATGCTCCCGGAGGCAGTCGAGGCACTCAGCGCGCACCTGAGCGTGACCGGCAACGCCTCCTCCCTGCACGCGTCCGGCCGCCGCGCGAGGCGCACCGTGGAGGAAGCCCGCGAGACGCTCGCGGACGCGCTCGGCGCCCGCCCCAGCGAGGTCGTTCTCACCTCCGGCGGCACCGAGGCCGACAACCTCGCGGTGAAGGGCCTGTACTGGTCCCGCCGCGACGCCGACCCCCGCCGCACCCGGGTCCTCGCCAGCCCCGTCGAGCACCACGCCGTCCTCGACGCCGTCCACTGGCTCGGCGAACACGAGGGCGCCACCGTCGAGTACCTCCCGGTCGACAGCTACGGACGCGTCCACCCCGAGGCCCTGCGCGAGGCCCTCGCCAAGAACCCCGACGACGTCGCCCTGGCCACCGTGATGTGGGCCAACAACGAGATCGGCACCCTCTTCCCGGTCCGTGAACTCGCCGACGTCGCCCAGGAGTTCGGCGTCCCGCTGCACGCCGACGCCGTCCAGGCCTTCGGTCAGGTCCCCGTCGACTTCGGCGCCTCCGGCCTTGCCGCGATGACCGTGTCCGGACACAAGATCGGCGGCCCCTACGGCATCGGCGCCCTGGTCCTCGGCCGCGAGTACACCCCCGTACCGGTCCTGCACGGCGGCGGCCAGGAGCGGCACGTCCGCTCCGGCACCCTGGACGTCCCCGCGGTCGCCTCCTTCGCGGTCGCCGGCCGTCTCGCCGCCGAGCAGCGCGAGTGGTTCGCCGCCGAGATCGGCGCCCTGCGCGACAGCCTGGTCGAGGCGGTCCGTACGGCCGTCCCGGACGCGATCCTCGGCGGGGACCCGGTCGACCGGCTCCCCGCCAACGCCCACTTCACCTTCCCCGGCTGTGAGGGCGACTCCCTGCTGCTGCTCCTGGACGCCCAGGGCATCGAGTGCTCCACCGGCTCCGCCTGCACCGCCGGCGTCGCCCAGCCGAGCCATGTCCTGCTCGCCACCGGCACCGACCCGGACCTGGCCCGCGGCACCCTCCGCTTCTCCCTCGGACACACCTCCACGGAGGCCGATGTCGAGGCGGTCGCCAAGGCGATCGGCCCGGCGGTCGAGCGCGCGCGAGCCGCCGGGCTCACCTAGTTCGCCGGAGGGTCCTCCCCTAACTCTCCGTCACCATCAGGGACGCCATCATGCCCTCGTCCTCGTGCTGCAGCAGATGGCAGTGGAGCATGTACATGTAGGTGTCGTCGGTGAAGTCCGTGAACTCCATCGCGATCTCGATGGATCCGCCGCCGACCACCTCGTAGGTGTCGAACCAGCCGAGGTCCACGCCGGTCGGGTCCTCGCCGTTGATGGAGATCAACTGGTAGGGCACGTCATGCAGATGGAACGAGTGCTCCAGCTGGGTGCTGTTCTTGATCGTCCAGATCTCCTTGGCGCCCAGCGTGGTGCTGATCATCGCCATGGAGGACATGCTGGTACCGGCGGACCCGTTGATCAGCATCGTCGCGCCGCTCTGGCCGAGCGTGATGGTCCGGGCGGTGAAGTCGCTGGTGTCGTACCGGGTGATGGTGTTGAGTGAACTCGGCAGGTCGTCCGGGGTGTCCGTGCCCGACGCGGTGATCGCGAGCACGTCGTACGTGCCGCTGCCGCCGCGCACCCAGCCGGTGGTGACGACGGCCTGGAGTGTGACCGCGTCCGACAGGTCCAGCACGAACTCCGCGCGGGCGCCCGCCACCAGCCGGATGCTGGTCACCTCGGTGGCCGCGGTGAGATAGCCCTGGTCGGTGGCGATCTGGTTGAGCGTGCCGCCGTCGCTGCGCTGGATGGTGATGATGTCCGACGGCGAGGCGTTCAGACAGCGGAACCGGGTGCGGGTCTTGGTCGCCGTGAAGGTGAGCGTGGTGTCGTCGACGTTCGTGCCGTTCAGCAGCAGCGGGAAGCTCAGCCCGCTGCTCAAGTAGCCGGTCAGGTTGTACTTGATGTCGCCGCTGCTGCTCGCGGCCAGGCTCTGGAAGATCAGCGGGATGTCGTCGGTGCCGTAGGTGCTGGGCAGGTCGGAGGAGGCGGTGGAGTCGTCCTCCACGATGATCATGCCGGCCAGACCGTGCACCGCCTGCTTCGCCGTGGTGCCCAGGGCGTGCGGGTGGTACCAGAGCGTCTTGGCCTCGTCCTTGACGGTGAAGGTGGGGGACCAGGTGGTGCCGTCCGAGAAGGCGACCTGCGGGCCGCCGTCCATCTTGGCCGGGACGTGGGCGCCGTGGAAGTGGACCGTGGTGTCCTCGCCCAGGCTGTTGGTGATGTTGAGCAGGACCGTGTCGCCGCTGGTCCACTTCATGGTGGGGCCGAGGAAGGACTGGTTGTAGCCCATCGTGCTGCTGGTGACCCCGGACACCACCTCGGCGGTGCCGGTCTTCGCCTCCAGCGTGAAGGTGGTGGTGCTGCCGGAGGTGGTGCCCTCCAGGAGGTCCGGGACGGTCAGGGTGGCGGTGTTGGTGGCGGCGCTCGCCTTGTTCTTGCCCGCCTCGGTCAGCAGTGAGAAGGCGCCACCGGCGCCCGCGACCGCCCCGAGTGCGACCCCGGCCATGCCGCCGAGGAACCTGCGCCGGTGCACTCCCTTGCCACCGGAGGTGCGGGCGGTCTTGGTGTGCCTGGACTTGTTGCTGCTGCCCGTGTCGCTGGTGCGCCCATCGGGCTCGGTGATGTCAGCCATGGACAGGGATGGTCGACGTGAGTTCTGTGTGAGGGCTGGGCCGGGATTAGGAGCCGACCGGGTGCGCTGTGCGGCCGCCGTGAAGGGGGTGCTCGCTCAACTCCACTACGGAGGAGTGAAGTTGGCGCGCCGCAGGTCACCTCCGCCGCGGGGGACGCACCGGACACACGAAAAACGGGGCTACGCACAGGGTCACGATTGCGTCACCGAGGTCGGGCCTGTCCGGCCCGTCGGACAAGCCCCATGTATCGCTCCCAGTCCCAGTACGGCCCCGGGTCCGTGTGGTCCGTCCCCGGCACCTCCACATGCCCGATGACATGCTCCCGGTCCACGGGTATGCCGTACCGCCCGCATATCCCCGCGGTCAGTCGCGCCGAGGAGGCGTACATCGCGTCCGTGAACGACGACCTCCGCTCCACGAAGCCCTCGTGCTCGATGCCGACGCTGCGTTCGTTGTACTCCCGGTTGCCCGCGTGGAAGGCCACGTCCAGTTCGCGGATCATCTGTGTGACCTGGCCGTCCTCGCGGACGATGTAGTGGGCCGCGGCCTGGTGGCCGGGATCCTCGAAGGCCTTGACCGCGCTCGCGTAACCGCCCTGGGTGACATGGACGACCACACGGTCGATCACGTAGTCGTCCGGCCGGTCCGCCCGCCGGTAGTTCGCCGGGGAGGCCGCGATCCACCGCGCGCCCCGGAAGTCCACCGCCCCCGCGACCCGCGGCCGCTCCACCCCCGGCAGCCGCCACCACAGACGGGACAGCTCCTCGCGGGCCAGCGCTGCCGTGCCCACGGCGGCCACCGCCCCGCCGACGATCAGCGCACGACGCCCCGGCCGCCGGTCGGCGTCGACGTCCCTCGTCCCGTCCCCCATCTGATCGCCCTTTCCGTCCCCCTGTGATCGTCAACGGATACTCGTGGGCCCCGGTTCCCGACGGCCCGTACTCTTGAAGGGTTATGACTGACACCCCGCAGCGCCCCCTCCGTGTCCTCGCCGCCATGTCCGGCGGGGTGGACTCCGCCGTCGCCGCCGCCCGTGCCGCCGAGGCCGGCCATGACGTGACCGGAGTCCATCTCGCGCTCTCCGCGAACCCGCAGTCCTTCCGCACGGGCGCGCGCGGATGCTGCACCATCGAGGACTCGCGCGACGCCCGCCGCGCCGCCGACGTCATCGGCATCCCGTTCTACGTCTGGGACCTCGCCGACCGCTTCCGCGAGGACGTCGTCGAGGACTTCGTCGCCGAGTACGAGGCCGGCCGCACCCCGAACCCGTGCCTGCGCTGCAACGAGAAGATCAAGTTCGCCGCCCTGCTCGACAAGGCGCTCGCCCTCGGCTTCGACGCCGTCTGCACCGGCCACTACGCCAAGGTGATCGAAAACCCCGACGGCTCCCGCGAGCTGCACCGCGCCTCCGACATGGCCAAGGACCAGTCGTACGTCCTCGGCGTGCTGGACGAGAAGCAGCTCGCACACGCTCTCTTCCCGCTCGGCGACACCGTCACGACCAAGGACGAGATCCGCGCCGAGGCCGAGCGCCGGGGTCTCGCGGTGGCCAAGAAGCCCGACTCGCACGACATCTGCTTCATCGCCGACGGCGACACCCAGGGCTTCCTCGCCTCCCGACTGGGCAGGGCGGAGGGCGACATCGTCGACGAGTCCGGCACCAAGGTGGGCACGCACGAGGGCGCGTACGGCTTCACCATCGGCCAGCGCAAGGGCCTGCGCATCGGCACCCCGGCACCGGACGGCAAGCCGCGCTACGTCCTCGACATCTCCCCGGTGAACAACACCGTGACGGTCGGCCCGGCCGCCTCCCTGGACGTCAGCGGCCTCAGCGCGATCAAGCCCCGCTGGTGCGGCACGGCACCCTCCGGCCCCGGCACCTACACCGCCCAGCTGCGCGCCCACGGCGGCGAGACCGAGGTCCGCGCCGAACTCGTCGAGGGCACCCTGGAGGTGACCTTCACCGAGCCGGTCCGCGGTGTCGCCCCCGGCCAGGCGATCGTGCTGTACGACGGCACGCGCGTGGTGGGCTCGGCGACGATCGCGACGACCACGCGCGCGTCCACGGCCGTCGCCTAACGGGCCGGCGAGAAGAACTCCGCCAGCGTCGGCGCGAGGGCGTACGGATCCACCATGTGCGTCTGGCCTTCCAGCGTCCGGTACGTCCCGCGGGGCGCCGCCTCGGCCACCGCCCGGGCGGCCTCGCGCATCCAGGCGGGACTCGCGCCGCCCCCGAGGGACAGCACGGGCACGGTGATCGAGGCCAGCCGGTCCTGCGGCACCAGCCCGTCGCCCATCACGGCGTTGTCGTACGCCAGGCTCGGCGCGAGCCCCTCCATCCCGGGCCACATCGGGGACTGGCGGGCACCCTGGATCATCTCCTCGGCCAGTCCCGTCAGCCGCAGGAACAGCTCGACCGCGTCCCCGCGCCGGCCGTGCTCCAGCGCCTCGGTGAGGCGGTCGGTGTACTCGGCCCGCTCCTTCGCGCCGCCCTCGTAGACGGCGTACGGCACCTCGTACACGGCGACCTGACGCAGCGGCAGCCCGCTCGCCGCCGCCTCCAGGACCAGCGCGCCGCCCGAGGAGTGGCCGTACAGCGACGCCTCGCCGCCCACCGCCTCGATCAGCGCGGCCAGGTCCTCGACCTCGCGGGCGACCTCGTACGGCTTGGTGTCACCGCTCGCGCCCCGGCCCCTGCGGTCGTAGGAGACGACGGTGAAACGGTCCGCGAGGGGCACGGCGAACGGCGCCACCGTGGCCCCCGTCGACATCGCCCCGCTCACCAGGATCACCGCGGGGCCGTCACCGGTGCGTTGGTACGCGATGGGGGTCCCGTCGCGCGAAATGGTCTTCTTGTCCATGCCTCAGCAGACTGCCCCAAGGCGCGGAACTAATCGCTCACGACACCTCGACTTCGTAGAAGCAGAGGTGATCCTTGATCAGCGCCACGTCCGGCTTGGGCTCCGGGTACGCCCAGACGAGGTCCGCCGCGTCCGGCAGCGACCAGTAGGACGCCGTGCCCTTGAACGGGCAGTAGGTGTGCGTGTCGGAGGGCTGCAGCAGGTCGAGCCGTACGTCCTCCGGTGGGATGTAGTACCGGACCGGACAGCCCGTCTCGCGCAGCACGAGGGCCTGGTCGCTCTCCGCCAGTACCTGGTCGCCGTGCACCACGCGCACGTGCTTCTCGCCCTGCTCAATGGTGATCTTGTGTCCTTCGGTCATGGAAGGAAGAGCGCTCGCGGGGCGCCGGTTCTTCCCGCGTACGGTGATCCCATGCGAATCTGCGTCTTCCTCTCCGCCGCCGACCTCGACGACCGCTACACGCGTCCCGCGCGCGAGTTCGCGAAACTACTGGGGGAGGGCGGGCACACCCTGGTGTGGGGCGGTTCGGACGTCGGCCTGATGAAGGTGGTCGCCGACGGTGTGCAGGAGGCGGGCGGACGGCTGTGCGGGGTCTCCGTGGACTTCCTGTCGGCCAGGGTGCGGCCGGGCGTCGAGGAGATGGTGATCGCCAAGGACCTCGCCGAGCGCAAGAAGCTCCTGCTGGAGAAGGCCGACGCCGTGGTGATCATGGTGGGCGGCACCGGCACGCTCGACGAGGCGACGGAGATCCTGGAGCTGAAGAAGCACGGCCACACCCAAAAGCCGGTCGTGCTGCTCAACACCGCGGGCTTCTACGACGGCCTCAAGGAACAGTTCCGGCGCATGGAGGACGAGGGCTTCCTGCCGCGTCCGCTGGCCGAGCTGGTGTTCTTCGCCGAGGAACCGCTCGGTGCGCTGGCCTACCTGGAGGCCGGGACATCGGCGGCGACCGGCACGGGGCAGGGCGTCGAGTAGGAGCCGGCGGGTGCGAGCATGGCGGGCATGGCTACACATGTGATCACCGGAGCGGGTTCCGGCATCGGCGCGGCCGTCGCCCGCCGCCTCCACGCGCGCGGGGACGACCTCGTCCTGCACGCGCGCGACGCGGGCCGCGCGAAGGAGCTGGCGGCAGCGTTCCCCGGGGCGAAGACGCTGGTGGGCGACCTGGCCGACCCGGACAAGCTGTCCTGGGCCTTCTCCCACCAGTCTCTCCCGGACCGCGTGGACCGTCTGCTGCACATCGCCGGTGTGGTCGACCTCGGCCCGGTCGGCGAACTCACCCCCAAGTCCTGGCGCCACCAGCTCAACGTCAACCTGATCGCCCCCGCCGAGCTGACCCGTCACTTCCTGCCGCAGCTGCGGGCCGCGCGCGGTCACGTGCTCTTCGTGAACTCGGGCGCGGGGCTCAACGCGAGCCCCGACTGGTCCGCTTACGCCGCCTCCAAGCACGGTCTGAAGGCCCTCGCCGACTCCTTGCGGGGCGAGGAACACGCCAACGGCGTCCGCGTGACCTCCGTCTACCCCGGCCGCACGGCCGGCCCCATGCAGGCCAAGGTCCACCAGCAGGAGGGCAAGGAGTACGACGCCTCGCAGTGGATCGACCCGGAGTCGGTCGCCACGACGATCCTGATGGCTCTCGACCTGCCCCGGGACGCCGAGGTCAACGACCTGACGGTGAGGCCGGGACGGTGACCGGGTTCCAGTTCGGTGCCGCCACCGGCGTCGGTTCGATGCCCGGCGGCGACGCCCGGGAGGCGGCCAAGACCGTGACCGGCACCTTCGAGGACTTCCCCTTCCTGGCCGAGCTGCCCGCGCGCGGACCCGGCGCCGACATGATCGGCCGCACCGCCGGGATGCTGGTCGAGCTCTACGCGCGCGTGGAGCCCAGTGGCTGGCGCATGGGCGACCGGCCGGGCCGGGACACCAAGCGCGCCCGGTCCTGGCTCGGCGAGGACCTCGACGCGCTGGAGGAGTTCACCCAGGGCTACGAGGGGCCGCTGAAGGTGCAGGCCGTCGGGCCCTGGACGCTCGCCGCCGCCCTGGAGCTGCGCAACGGGGAGTCCGCCCTCTCCGACGCGGGCGCCTGCCGCGACCTCGTCGGCTCCCTCGCCGAGGGACTGCGGCTGCACCTGGCGGAGGTCAGGCGCCGGGTGCCCGGCGCGCAGGTCGTCCTGCAACTCGACGAACCGTCCCTCACCGCCGTCCTGCGCGGCCAGGTCAGGACCGCCAGCGGCTACCGCACCCACCGGGCCGTGGACCGGCAGATCGTCGAGTCCGCACTCCGCGACGTCCTCGGGGTTCACAGCGACGGCCCCACCGTGGTCCACTCCTGCGCACCGGACGTCCCGTTCGCCCTGCTGCGCCGGGCGGGCGTGGCGGCGGTCTCGTTCGACTTCGCCCTCCTCACCGAACGTGACGACGACACGATCGGTGAGGCGGTGGAAGGGGGTACCCGGCTCTTCGCCGGTGTCGTGCCGGGCACGGACGCGGCATTGTCAGACCCGGCAGGTAGCGTCATGGGTGTCAGGACGCTGTGGCGCAGGCTGGGGCTGCAACCGGGGCTTCTCGCGGAGGCGGTCACCATCACGCCGTCGTGCGGACTCGCGGGGGCCTCCCCGGACTACGCGCGCCGCGCTCTCGCCCACTGCGTCCCGGCGGCGAGATCCCTCGCGGACAACCCAGAGTAACGGGAGGACAACACGGTGGCCGGCGACAAGCAAGCGGAGACGACGGTGCCCGCCGAGGCGCGGGAGAAGCACGCGAAGCTCGCTGAGCAGATCGAGGAGCACCGCTTCCGGTACTACGTGAAGGACGCTCCGGTCGTCAGCGACGCGGAGTTCGACAAGCTCCTGAAGACTCTGGAGGCGCTGGAGGAGGAGCACCCCGAGCTGCGGACACCGGACTCGCCGACGCAGAAGGTCGCCGGCTCGTACGAGACGGAGTTCACGGCGGTCGAGCACCGCTCACGGATGCTGTCGCTGGACAACACCTTCAACGACGACGAACTCGCCGCCTGGGCCGACCGCATCCACCGGGAGCTGGGCGAGCAGGACTACCACTTCCTGTGCGAGCTCAAGGTCGACGGCCTCGCGGTCAACCTCACCTACGAGCGCGGCCGCCTGGTGCGCGCGGCGACCCGCGGCGACGGCCGGACCGGCGAGGACATCACGCCCAACGTCCGCACCATCACGGAGATCCCGGACCGGCTGAAGGGCGACAAGGTCCCCGACGTCGTGGAGATCCGCGGCGAGGTCTACTTCCCGATGGAGAAGTTCGAGGAGCTCAACGCCCGCCTGGTCGAGGCCGGTGACAAGCCCTTCGCCAACCCGCGCAACGCGGCGGCCGGTTCGCTGCGCCAGAAGGACCCGCGGGTCACCGCCACCCGCCCCCTGCACATGGTCGTCCACGGCATCGGCGTCCTGGAGGGCTTCCAGGGCCTCACCCGGCTCTCCCAGGCGTACGACCTCCTCAAGACCTGGGGCCTGCCCACCTCCCCGCACAACCGGGTGGTCGACGACCTCGACGGCGTACGGGAGTTCATCTCCTACTACGGCGAGAACCGCCACTCCGTGGAGCACGAGATCGACGGCGTCGTCGTCAAGCTCGACGAGATCCCGCTGCAGGGCCGGCTCGGTTCGACCTCCCGCGCGCCGCGCTGGGCGATCGCGTACAAGTACGTGCCGGAGGAGGTCAACACCAAGCTCATCAACATCCGCGTCGGTGTGGGCCGTACCGGCCGGGTCACGCCGTACGCGCAGGTCGAGCCGGTGACGGTGGCCGGTTCCGAGGTCGAGTTCGCGACCCTGCACAACCAGGACGTCGTCAAGGCCAAGGGCGTCCTCATCGGTGACACCGTGGTGCTGCGCAAGGCCGGTGACGTCATCCCGGAGATCCTCGGCCCGGTCGTCGACCTGCGCGACGGCAGCGAGCGGGAGTTCGTGATGCCGTCCGAGTGCCCCGAGTGCGGCACGGCCCTGAGGCCCATGAAGGAGGGCGACGTCGACCTGCGCTGCCCCAACGCCCGCACCTGCCCGGCCCAGTTGCGCGAGCGCCTGTTCTACCTCGCGGGCCGCAAGGCACTGGACATCGAGCACTTCGGGTACGTCGCCGCCGCTGCCCTCACCAAGCCGCTGGAGCCCCAGGAGCCGCCGCTGAAGGACGAGGGCGACCTGTTCGACCTCACCATCGAGCAGTTGCTGCCCATCAAGGCGTACGTCCTGGACCAGGACAGCGGCCTGCCCAAGCGGGACCCGAAGACGGGCGAGGAGAAGGTCGTCACGGTCTTCGCCAACCAGCAGGGCGAGCCGAAGAAGAACGCGGTCTCCATGCTGGAGAACATCGCCGCCGCCAAGGAGCGCCCGCTGGCCCGGGTGCTGACCGGCCTGTCGATCCGTCACGTCGGCCCGGTCGCCGCCGAGGCGCTGGCCCGCGAGTTCCGCTCGATCGAGCGCATCGAGCAGGCCACCGAGGAGGAGCTGGCGAACACCGACGGCGTCGGCGGGATCATCGCCGCCTCCCTCAAGGAGTGGTTCGCCGAGGAGTGGCACCAGGAGATCCTGCGCAAATGGCGGGCCGCGGGCGTCCGTATGGAGGAGGAGAGCAGCGGCGAGGACGAGGGTCCGCGCCCGCTCGAGGGCATGACCGTGGTGGTCACCGGCACCCTCGAGCACTTCACCCGCGACGGGGCGAAGGAGGCGCTGCAGAGCCGGGGAGCCAAGGTGACCGGTTCCGTCTCCAAGAAGACGTCCTTCGTCGTCGTGGGTGACAATCCTGGTTCCAAGTACGACAAGGCGATGCAGCTCAAGGTGCCCGTCCTGAACGAGGAGGGATTCGACGTCCTTCTGGAGCAGGGACCGGACGCCGCCGCCGAAGTCGCGCTTCCCACAGGGGAGTAGCGGTTGAAGGCCACCCGATCGGCGCATACCAGATGCATACGGGTGGCCGGGGCGCATTCGGGCAACCGTCCACGACCGCTGCCCGCGGAAGCCTTCTGCGGCCTACTGTTGAGATGTGCGCCTGCCGTGCCCAGCTGCGGTTGGGGCATCCCCGTTGTTCCTGAAGGGCTCTTCGGGGGCGGAGGGGAAGGGTTTTCCAACGCGGCGCCGTGGATGGATGTCGGACATCGGGCCGCCTGGCGTGGGCACCGCCGGCTGTGAGAGGGACGGGAATGGAACCGACCGAGAGCGCCGCCCCGGACTCACGGCTGCGCAAGCGCCGGGGCACCGGCGCCTGGCGGCCGAGCCGATGGGCCGGGCGGCCCCCGGGCCATCCGGGCGCGGAAGGGCGCGTCACCGGACAGTACACCGCCACACAGGTGCGTGGTGTGCCCCAGCTCACCACCGGGCATCAGCCCGCTCTCCCGGACGCCGACCAGGAACGGCACCCGTCGTGGCCCATGCTGCCCGTGGGCGTCGTCGCGGCGGCCGCCCTCGTGCTCGGCGCCGGGTTCTCCTGGGCGTTCACCGGCACCCACGCCCTCTTCCCGTCCGGCACCGTCGGCTGGTCCCTGGCCGTGCTGACCGGCATCATCGTCGGCCACCTGGTGATGCTCGGCCGCTCCCGCTGGTGGGGCGGGACGGGTTCCGGCGCCGCCCTCACCCTCGCCGTCCTGTTGCTGTACGGCTGGGTGCCGGCCGGCATGGTCAGCCTCACCGTCGTCGTGCTGGTCGGCATAGCCCGGCGCAACCGCTGGCGGCAGGGCGTGCTGCACGGCGCGGTGGACATCCTCGGCATCGGCGCGGGCGCCCTGGTGCTCGGCGCCTTCGGCCGGGCCCCGTCCGTCGAGAAGCCGTGGAACCCCGCGACCTGGACGGTCTGCACCGTCCCCGAGGTGGTGCTGGTCGCCACCGCCTATCTCCTGGTCACCCGGACCCTGCTCTGGTACCTGCACGCCCCGCGGAACCGCGGACTGCCCACCGTCGCCCGTACCGCCCTGGTCAGACAGGGCCTGGTCGCGGTCGCGCTGCTCGGCATCGCCCCGCTGGTGTGCGTGGTGGCCGTCGCCCGGCCGGTGCTGCTGCCGCTGTTCGCCATCCCGCTGATCGCCCTCGACTCCACCCTGTGGATAGCCCGGGCCCGGGCCGAGGAACAGCTGCGCGACCCGCTGACCGGACTGCCCAACCGGCAGTGGCTGCTGGAGCGCATCTGGACCGCGCTGGACGACGCCGAGCGGATCGGCGCCCGGTCCGCGCTGATGCTCATCGACCTGGACCGCTTCCGGTCCGTCAACGACACACTCGGGCATCTCGCCGGGGACCGGCTGCTGCTGCAGATAGCCGACCGGCTGCGGGTCGCCCTGCCGCGCGGGGCGGAGGCCGCGCGGCTGGGCGGCGACGAGTTCGCCGTTTTACTGCCGGTCGCCGACTCGACCACGTCCGCGACCCGGGTGGCGCGCGGGCTGGTGTCCGCGCTCAGCTCCCCGCTCGACCTCGACGGGCTCACCCTCGTCCTGGAGGCCAGTGCGGGCGTCGCCGTCTTCCCCGACCACGCGCTGGACGCCGAGGGGCTGCTGCGCCGGGCTGATGTGGCGATGTACCAGGCGAAGCGGGACCGGACGGGCGTCGAGGTCTACGAGTCGAAACGGGACTCCAACACACCGGACCGGCTCGGGCTGCTCGGTGATCTGCGCCGGGCGCTGGACGCGCACGAGGTGCAGCTGCACTACCAGCCCAAGGTCCGCTTCGACGGGCAGGTGGCCGGGCTCGAGGCGCTGGTGCGCTGGGTGCATCCCGAGCGCGGGAAGGTGCCGCCGGACGAGTTCATAGCGATCGCCGAGTCGTCGGGGCTGATGCCCCACCTCACCGAGTACGTGCTGGAGACGGCGCTCGGACAGGTGGCGGCATGGCGGGCGCAGGGCCTGCACGTGCCGGTCGCCGTCAACGTGTCCCCGCGGGACGTCCACACACCCGGGTTCGCCGGCTCGGTGGCCGCACGTCTGGCCCGGCACGGAGTTCCCGCGGGAGCGCTCCAACTGGAGATAACGGAGCACGTCCTCCTGGAGGACCCGCAGCGCGCCGCCGACACCCTCGCCGCACTCACCGGGCACGGCGTGAAGATGTCGCTGGACGACTTCGGCACCGGCTATTCGTCGCTGGTGCATCTGCGGCGGCTGCCGGTCAGCGAATTGAAGATCGACCGCTCCTTCGTGGCCCGGCTGGCCGTCGACCCCGAGGACGCCGAGATCGTCCGCTGCACCGTCGACCTCGCCCATTCGCTGGGCCTGCTGGTCGTCGCCGAGGGCGTCGAGGACGACGAGACCTGGGAACGGCTGCGCGACCTCGGCTGTGACGCCGTACAGGGCTGGCTGGTCGCGGCCGCGATGCCGCCGGAGGAGACGACGGCGTGGCTGCGGGCCCGGGGCTCCCGGGGCTGGCAGCGGCCGCGGGCCGCTCTTCCGGCCGCCGAGTAGTCCTCCCGGCCGCCCGGCCGTAGTCCGAGACGGTTCGGAGCTTCCTCAGAGCGCTGCCGTGAAGTGCCCGATCAGCAGGGCCAGTCGCGCCTCATGGGCCGGCTCCGGCAGCCGTCCGCTGCGCATCAGCGTGACCAGCCCGTGCAGTCCGGCCCAGTACGTCTCCGCCAGCAGGCCCGTGTCCTCGCCCTCGGCCGCGATCGGCTCGACCACCGCGGCCAGTTCCCGGAACGCCTCCCACAGCGGCTCCGGAGCCTCGGGCGTGGCGAACGGCAGGTCCACGGCGAGGGTGAACATCGCGTCGTAGAGAGCCGGGCGCCGCCTCCCGAACGACGTGTACGCCTCGGCCACCGCCGCCAGCGCCTCGCGCGGGTCCTTCGCCCCCGTACGCGCCGCGCGCAACTCCACCGCCAGGTCCGCGCAGCCCTGCACCGCGACCGCCGCCATGATCGCGTCCTTGCCCTTGAAGTGGCTGTAGAGGACCGGCTGGCTGTACTCGATCTCGGCGGCCAGCCGACGCGTCGTCACCGCGTCCCAGCCCTCCGTCTCGGCCAGTTCCCGGGCGGCCGTGACGATCAGCCGCTCGCGTTCCGCTCGTTCGCGCTCCCGGCGCGTCTGAATCGACATGCCAGGAATTCTAGCAGCGCTAGCCAATCTGTCGATGCTCTGCTAGCTTCGCTCTTGTCGCTAGCGCTGCTAGCAAAACGACGAAGGAGAGAGTCATGACCGTCACCGCCTACACCCTGGCCGTCCTGCTGAACGTGTTCTGCCTGTTCCTCGGCTACCGGTTCCTGTTCCAGCCGGGCCCGGCCGCCGCCGGCTACGGCGTCCCGGCCGACCCCGCGGGCGACGCCGGCGCCTACCTGTCGATCAAGGGGCTGCGGGACGGCACCCTCGGGGTGGTCGGCCTCGCCGTGCTGGCCGGCGCCGGCGCGCACGCCGAGGCCTGGCTCATGCTGAGCGTGGCGATCATCCCGTTCGGCGACTGCCTGATAGTCCTGCGCAACGGCGGCGCCAAGGCCGTGGCGTACGGGGTCCACTTCGCCACGGCGATCATTGTCCTGATCAGTGCCGGACTGCTCTTCGCGGTCTGACGGCATCCGCAGACGTTCCGCAGACGTTCCGCATACGATCCGCAGACAAAACAGGGGGAACCGAGAGATGTCGCTGTTCGTGCCGAAGTTCGACGAGACCGTCCTGGTCCGTGACGCCGAGGCCGAGGTGGTCGGGGGCGACCCCGTCGCCGTACGGCTGCTGGCCGACAGCAGTGCCAGCGGCGGCGCGCTGTCCACCGTGCGCGTCACCCTCGCCGAGGGCGCCGACGGCGCCCGCCCGCACACGCACCACAACTCCGCCGAGATGTTCTACCTGCTCGACGGCACCGCCGAGGTCCTCTCCGGCGACGACGTCGTCACCGCCGAGCGGGGCGACCTGATCATCGTCCCGCCGGACCGCCCGCACGCCTTCGCCGCCGCCCCGGGCGCCCCTGCGGACCTGCTCATCGTCATCACTCCGGGCGTCGAGCGGTTCGAGTACTTCCGCCACCTGCAGCGCATCCGCCTGGGCGAGCTCACCCCGGAGAGCCTGCTGGAGGTCCAGGACCTGTACGACAACCACTTCCTGCACAGCCCGGCCTGGGACGCCCGCCACTGACCCGGGAAACCGTTTAACGGCGAGAGCCCCCGGCCCCCTAGGATTGGGCCCAAACCACACACACTCACCCCAGAGGAACGCTGCATGCCTGGCATCACGCGCGAGGAGGTCGCCCACCTCGCCCGGCTGGCGCGTCTGGAGCTGAAGCCCGAAGAGCTCGAACACTTCGCGGGACAGCTGGACGACATCATCGGCGCGGTCGCCCGCGTCAGCGAGGTCGCCGACCAAGACGTACCGCCGACCTCGCACCCGCTCCCGCTGACGAACGTCATGCGGGCGGACGAGGTCCGTCCGTCGCTCACCCCCGAGCAGGCGCTCTCCGGCGCCCCGGCCCAGGAGCAGCAGCGTTTCAAGGTGCCGCAGATCCTGGGGGAGGACTGACCGACATGACGGACCACATCATCAAGCTGACCGCTGCCGAGACCGCCGCGAAGATCGCCTCCGGCGAGCTCACGGCCGTCGAGGTCACCGAGGCCCACCTCGCCCGGATCGAGGCCGTCGACGAGAAGGTGCACGCCTTCCTGCACGTCGACCGCGAGGGCGCCCTCGCCCAGGCCCGGGCCGTGGACGACAAGCGCGAGCGGGGCGAGAAGCTCGGCCCGCTGGCCGGCGTCCCGCTGGCGCTGAAGGACATCTTCACCACCGAGGGCATCCCGACGACCGTCGGCTCGAAGATCCTCGAGGGCTGGATCCCGCCGTACGACGCCACTCTCACCAAGCGTCTCAAGGCGGCCGACGTCGTCATCCTCGGCAAGACCAACATGGACGAGTTCGCCATGGGGTCCTCCACGGAGAACAGCGCGTACGGGCCGACCGGCAACCCCTGGGACCTCACCAGGATCCCCGGCGGCTCCGGCGGCGGCTCCTCCGCGGCCCTCGCCTCCTTCCAGGCGCCGCTGGCCATCGGCACCGACACCGGCGGCTCCATCCGCCAGCCGGCCGCCGTCACCGGCACGGTCGGTGTGAAGCCGACCTACGGCGCGGTGTCCCGCTACGGCATGGTGGCGTTCTCCAGCTCCCTCGACCAGGGCGGCCCCTGCGCCCGTACGGTCCTGGACGCGGCCCTGCTGCACGAGGTCATCGCCGGGCACGACCCGCTGGACTCCACCTCCATCGACGCCCCGGTCCCGCCGGTCGTCGAGGCCGCCCGCAACGGCAGCGTCGAGGGCATGCGCGTCGGTGTCGTCAAGCAGTTCCGCGGCGAGGGCTACCAGGCCGGCGTCATCCAGCGGTTCGACGAGTCGGTCGCGCTGCTGAAGGAGCTGGGCGCCGAGATCGTCGAGCTGGACTGCCCGTCCTTCGACCTCGCGCTGTCGGCGTACTACCTGATCGCCCCCTCCGAGTGCTCCTCCAACCTCGCCCGCTTCGACGGCCTGCGCTACGGCCTGCGGGCCGGCGACGACGGCAGCCACTCGGCCGAGGAGGTCACGTCGATCACCCGTGAGGCGGGCTTCGGCCCCGAGGTCAAGCGCCGCATCATGCTGGGCACCTACGCCCTGTCGAGCGGCTACTACGACGCCTACTACGGCTCCGCCCAGAAGGTCCGCACGCTCATCACGCGCGACTTCGAGAAGGCCTTCGAGCAGGTCGACGTGATCGTCTCGCCGACCACGCCGACCACCGCCTTCGCGATCGGCGAGCGCGCCGACGACCCGATGGCGATGTACCTGGCCGACCTGTGCACCATCCCGACCAACCTGGCGGGCAACGCGGCCATGTCGCTGCCCTGCGGGCTCGCCCCGGAGGACAACCTCCCGGTCGGTCTGCAGATCATCGCCCCGGCGCTGAAGGACGACCGTCTTTACAAGGTCGGCGCCGCCGTCGAGGCAGCCTTCGTGGAAAAGTGGGGGCACCCGCTGCTCGAGGAGGCTCCGTCGCTGTGACCAAGACAGGCAAGACGCTGACCAAGGCGCAGGACTTCAAGAAGTCCAAGTCCGGTATGTACGTGTCCATCGCCACCACCGCCTTCGGCGCGCTCGGTGTCGCCAAGCGGATCAGGAAGGCGCGGTCCGAGCAGGACACGCTGCGGCTGATCGACGCGACCGTGGCCGCCGTCGGCATCGTCACCGGCCTCGCCGTCCTGTACCGCGAGCTGAAGCGGCTGGGCGACGACGACGTCCTGCTGGGCTGAGAGGGAAGTTTCACCGTGACCATCACGACCGACCTGGTGTCGTACGAGGACGCGCTGGCGTCGTACGACCCCGTCATGGGCCTCGAGGTCCATGTCGAACTCGGCACCAAGACCAAGATGTTCTGCGGCTGTTCGACCGAGCTGGGCGCCGAGCCCAACTCGCAGACCTGCCCGACCTGCCTCGGCCTGCCCGGCTCCCTGCCGGTCGTCAACGCGACCGGCGTCGAGTCCGCGATCAAGATCGGTCTCGCGCTGAACTGCGAGATCGCCGAGTGGTGCCGCTTCGCCCGGAAGAACTACTTCTATCCGGACATGCCGAAGAACTTCCAGACCTCCCAGTACGACGAGCCGATCGCCTTCAACGGCTACCTCGACGTCCAGCTGGAGGACGGCGAGACCTTCCGCGTGGAGATCGAGCGCGCCCACATGGAGGAGGACACCGGCAAGTCCACCCACGTGGGCGGCGCGACGGGCCGTATCCACGGCGCCTCGCACTCGCTGCTGGACTACAACCGGGCCGGCATCCCGCTGATCGAGATCGTCACCAAGCCGATCGTCGGCGCCGGCGAGCGCGCTCCCGAGGTCGCCCGGGCGTACGTCCGTGAACTGCGCGAGCTCATCAGGGCGCTCGGTGTGTCGGAGGCCCGCATGGAGATGGGCCAGATGCGCTGCGACGTGAACCTCTCGCTGATGCCCAAGGGCAGCGAGAAGTTCGGCACGCGCTCCGAGACGAAGAACGTCAACTCGCTGCGGTCCGTGGAGCGTGCGGCCCGCTTCGAGATCCAGCGGCACGCGGCCGTACTGTCCTCCGGCGGCACGATCGTGCAGGAGACCCGGCACTTCCACGAGGACACGGGGTCCACGACCTCGGGCCGCGTGAAGGAGGAGGCCGAGGACTACCGGTACTTCCCGGAGCCGGACCTGGTGCCGGTCGCCCCGTCCCGTGAGTGGGTCGAGGTGATCCGGGCGGGGCTGCCGGAGCTGCCGCTGGCCCGCCGCAACCGGCTGCTCGCCGAGTGGGGCATCTCCGCCACCGACATGCAGGCCATCCTGAACGCCGGTGCGCTGGACCCGATCGTCGCCACGATCGAGGCCGGCGCCGACGCGGCCTCCGCGCGCAAGTGGTGGATGGGCGAACTGGCGCGCAGCGCCAACGAGTCGGGTGTCTCCCTCGACGAACTCGCCATCACACCGGCGCAGGTGGCCCGGGTCACCGAGCTGGTCGCGAAGGGTGACCTGAACGACAAGCTGGCCCGCCAGGTCATCGAGGGCGTCCTCGCGGGCGAGGGCACCCCGGACGAGGTCGTCGACAAGCGCGGTCTGAAGGTCGTCTCCGACGAGGGCGCCCTGGCCGCCGCCGTCGACGAGGCCATCGCCGGCAACCCGGGCGTCGCCGACAAGATCCGCGGCGGCAAGGTGGCCGCGGCCGGCGCCCTGGTCGGCGCCGTCATGAAGGCGACCCGCGGCCAGGCGGACGCGGCCCGCGTCAAGGAGCTGATCCTCGAGAAGCTGGGCGTCAGCGAGGGCTGAGGTTCGTGCGGTACGGCCCCGGAGGGGTGAACCTCCGGGGCCGTACGCCTATGTGCGGCGTCCCACGACCCGTACGAAGCCAAAGGTGCGGCCCTCGTCGGCCCGTAGCATCTCGGCGACCCGGCGGCCCATCGTGCGGTGGAACTCCTCCGGGCTCTCCTCGGCGACCACCTCGCACCACGTGAGCCAGTCGCGCCAGCCGTCCTGAAGCCAGTCGGCCGCCTCGACCTCGACGGCCCCGCTGCGCGTCCAGTGGCGGCGCCACCAGTCCGCGGAGTGCCAGCACCAGAAGCCGGGGTCCCACCAGGCCCGCACATGCTCGGGCGGCTCGGCTCCCTCCGGTTCCTCGCGCAGGGCCGGTACGACGATCCCGATCCGCCCGCCGGGCTTCAACAGCCTGGTCAGCGTCGGCAGATAGAGATCGTCGGTGCCGAAGTACTGGTATGCGTCGATCGACACGATCGCGTCGAAACCGCCCTCCGCGAAGGGCAGGTCGTGCGCCTCGGCGTGCACGGGCAGCACCCGGTCGGCGAACCCGGCCTCGGCGATGCGCCGGGCGTTGTCGTCGGGCGCGACCCAGAGGTCGGCCGCGGTGACCTGGGCGTGGAACTCCCGGGCCAGGAAGATCGACGTCATGGCCCGGCCGCAGCCCAGGTCGAGGACGCGCGCGCAGGGGCGCAG
Organism: Streptomyces sp. NPDC005799; assembly: GCF_040630525.1. Lineage (NCBI taxonomy): Bacteria > Bacillati > Actinomycetota > Actinomycetes > Kitasatosporales > Streptomycetaceae > Streptomyces > Streptomyces sp. NPDC005799. The sequence continues at coordinate 53,490 of NZ_JBEXXQ010000028.1, read as the reverse complement.
GGCGTCCAGGCCGAGGGCGGGGGCCAGCCATTCCAGCAGCCACAGGGCGTTGGGGCCCATCTGGTTGTCGACGGTCCAGCGTGCGTCGTACTGGCTGCTGAGGGGATAGAGCGGGTGGGTCACACGGTCAGTGAGATGGTCGTCCGTGGTCCTGTTGTCGGACATCGGTGAACGGGCTCCTCATGATCCTCGTAGTGAAAGGCGATGCGTAGGAGCTCGGTCGGACCTTCAAACAACGCACCCGCTTCGGTCGTCGGCGAGGAGCCGGTGACGGCTGACCAGCGGAAGCTAGCAGCTGTCCGCGCCGTCCCGCAGCCGGATTCCGCCGAGGACGCGCACCGGGCCCGCTGGACGGCGGCGACCACCGGTGTGCTGCTGGCGCTCGTCGGAGTGGCCGCCGCGGTGGTGCGGGCCCTGAACGCCGCGCCGGCGCTGGTGCCGGCCGCTTACGGTCTCGGTGCCGCGGTGTGCGCGCTGGCGGGGGTGCTGGGCTCCCGGGGACGCACCCGGCGGGCGCTGTGGCTGCTGGTCGCCGGGGCGATGGTCATGGCGCTGGGGGACCAGTTCGACTGAGGTGACAGAGTGTTCGTTACTGTCCTGTGATCTGCCTCCCACTCTTGTGAATAACCCCACGAATGGCATAAACGATCACTTCTGCCTGCAAGAGTGGTCCTCGCATTGCTCATGCGTTCTTTGCGGGCTGTTCATGTTGTGAACGACTTGTTCCCGGTCAAAGATCCACATATCGTCCCTGGGAGCTCGTTCGTGGCAGCCCTTGCACGTTGGTGTGTCCGGCACCGTCTGGTCGCGGTCGTGGTGTGGCTCCTCGCCTTCGGCGGGGTCACCGCCGCCGCCGCGGTCACCGGCTCCGCGTACTCGAACGACTACGAGGCCCCCGGTACCGAGTCGGGCGCCGCCACCAAGCTGCTGCAGCGGGGCTTCCCGGGACTCGGCGGGGACAGCGACACCGTCGTCTGGCACGTGACGTCGGGCAGCGTGCGGGCGGCCGACGTCGAGCAGACCATGACAGGGACCCTGGACAAGATCGCGGACCTGTCCGGAGTGGCCTCCGTGAGCAGTCCGTACGACGGCCAGGGCGCGGGCCGGATCAGCGCCGACGGGCACACCGCGTACGCCACGGTCACCTTCGACCACGGCGCCGAGGACATCAAGAAGTCCGAGGCCGAGGCGGTCGTGCACACCGCGAAGGCCGCGGACGGCGACGGGCTGCGGGTCGAGCTCGGCGGCAGCGCCGTCGCGCTCACCGAGTCGACCGGCGGGCACACCGCCGAGATCGTCGGCGTGGCCGTCGCCGCGGTCGTGCTGTTCCTCGCCTTCGGCTCGCCCGCCGCGTCCGTGCTGCCCATCGCGACCGCGCTGGTCGGCGTCGGCACCGCGTACTCAGGGATCGGGCTGCTCGGGCACGCCATGACCGTCGCCGACTTCGCGCCCATGCTCGGCATGCTGATCGGGCTGGGCGTCGGCATCGACTACGCGCTGTTCATCGTCACCAGACACCGGCGCGGACTCAAACGCGGGCTCTCGGTCACCGAGGCCGTCACCAACGCCGTGGCGACCACCGGACGGGCCGTGGTCTTCGCGGGTGCCACCGTTTGCATCGCGCTGCTGGGCATGCTGATCCTGCGGCTCGGCTTCCTCAACGGCGTCGCGATCGCCGCCTCCCTGACCGTCGTCCTGACGGTCGCCGCCTCCGTCACGCTGCTGCCCGCCCTGCTGTCCCTCATCGGCATGCGCGCCCTGAGCCGGCGCGAGCGGCGACGACTGGAGGAACACGGCCCCCAGCCGGAGCTGCCCACCGGGTTCGCGCACCGCTGGTCGGCGTTCGTGGAGCGCCACCCCAAGGTGCTCGGCGTCGTCGCGCTGGCCGTGATGACGCTCCTGGCGCTGCCCACGCTCTCCCTCCACCTGGGCACCTCCGACCAGGGCAACGACCCGAAGGCGTCCACCACCCGGCAGGCCTACGACCTTCTCGCCGACGGCTTCGGGCCCGGCGTCAACGGTCCCCTCACCCTGGTGACCCACGTCGACGGTGCCGAGGACAAGCTCACCCTCGACAACCTCGACGCCACCATCCGCACCACCGAGGGCGTCGCCTCGGTGACCCCGGTCACCTACAACGGCGGCGGCGACACCGCGTACTTCACGATCGTCCCGGACTCCGCACCGCAGTCGCAGAAGACCAGCGACCTCGTCGACCGGCTGCGCACCCAGGTGCTGCCGCGCGCAGAGACCGGCACCACCCTCGACGTCCAGGTGGGCGGTGTGACCGCGTCCTACGACGATTTCGCGGCCGTCATCGTCGGCAAGCTGCCGCTGTTCGTCGGCGTCGTCATCGGCCTCGGCTGTCTGCTGCTGCTGATGGCCTTCCGGTCCATCGGCATCCCGCTGAAGGCCGCCGCGATGAACGTCGCCGCGGTCGCCGCCGCCTTCGGCGTCGTCGTGGCGATCTTCCAGTGGGGCTGGGGGAGCGAACTGCTGGGCCTCGGGCGCGCGGGCCCCATCGAGCCCTTCCTCCCCGTGATCATGGTGTCGGTCCTCTTCGGGCTCTCCATGGACTACCAGGTCTTCCTGGTCAGCCGGATGTACGAGGAGTGGCTGGAGACCGGGGACAACCGACGGGCCGTCCGCGTCGGGCTCGCCGAGACCAGCCGGGTGATCAACTCCGCGGCCGTCATCATGATCTCGGTCTTCCTTGCCTTCGTCCTCAGCGGCGACCGCGTGATCGCGATGTTCGGCATCGCCCTCGCCTCCGCCGTCGCCCTCGACGCCTTCGTCCTGCGCACGCTGCTCGTCCCGGCCCTCATGCACCTGCTCGGCGGCGCCAACTGGTGGCTGCCCCGCTGGCTCGACCAGCGCCTGCCCCGCATCAGCATCGAACCGCCCGAGTGCCGCGCCGCCCATGCTGCGTTCTCACGGGGGACGACCCCCGGACCCCCGGCAGAAAAGCAGGGCGGCTGGGACGACCGGCGCGGGCTTCGTGAGGCAGACCTCCATGAAAGGCTGGCCGCCGCGACGGACGCCGAGGTGGCGGACGTCCTGGCGGAGGGGGACCAGCGCGATGTACGCGATACCACTGGGTGACGGCGCCGAACTGCGGCCGCTGGAACCCTGGCACGCCGAGGAGTTCCTGGCGCACCTGGAGCGCGGCCGGGAGTTCATCGGACGGTTCATCCCGTTCGGCGCCCAGGTCGTCGACGTGGCATCCGCCCGCGAGACGCTCCAGCGCTACGCCGACCTGCGCGCCGCCGACACCGCCTCCTACCACGGGATCTGGCTGGACGGGAAACTCGTCGGCGGGGTGCTCACCCTGAACTTCGACGCCGCGACCGGCAACGCCGAGGTCGGGTGCTGGCTGGAGCCCGCCGCGACCGGGCGGGGCCTGGTCACCCGGGCGATGCGGACACTGATCGACTGGGCGGTGGAGGAGCGCGGTGTCCACCGCGTCGAATGGGTCGCCGCCTCCGGCAACGTGCCCAGCATCAACGTCGCCCGGCGCCTGGGCATGACCCGCGATGGCGTACGGCGCCAGGCACACCCCTATGGTGGGGTGCGGCACGACCTCGAGGTGTGGTCGATCCTCGCCCCCGAGTGGCGTGAAGCACGCGCGCGTGCCGAACACAACGATCATTAAGACCCCTCTCAGAGAGCGTCCGTACGGTGCCAGACATGGGAACCAAGACAGTTGACGAGGCCGGCACGACCGAGGCCGCCGAAGTGAAGCGCGACGAGGAGGCGGTGGACGCCCCCCAGACCGAGGCCACGACCGAGGAGGAGCAGCCCGGGACCGACGAGGTGGCCGAAGCGGGCACCGACGAGGAGGCGGGCCCCACCGGCGTGGGCCAGGGCGCGGGGGCGGTCGTCTCCGCCGCGCTCGGCCTCGTCTCGCTGACCGGGAGCTGGATCGGCACGGTCGCCGCCGCCCGCCAGACGCTCGTGGGCCAGCTGCAGACCTCGTCCACGGCGAGCGTCGCCAAGCAGGTCAAGGCGGTCTACGGCGACGCGTGGCAGACCAGCGCCCTGTGGGGCGGCGTCTTCGCGCTGCTCGCCCTGGTCGTCGGCGTCGTCGTCCTCGCCCGTCCCGCCTTCGGCGTCCCCGGCAAGCCGCAGGCCGCATGGATCAAGTCGGTCGCCTGGGGCGGTGTCGCCCTCGGCGTCATCGGCCTCCTGCTGGCCGTGCTCAAGTACACCGACGTCCTGCTCGGCCTGCCCTCCGCCGGCTGAATCGACGCAGGTCCCAAGGGGTCTCAGACCATCTGTAAGCACCTTACGGAGCGTCTGAGGCCCCTTCCGCGCGTCTAAGGCCCCCGAGGCCGCCGAAGATGCGGAACTCTCCCGATGTGGCCGACCCCCCTTGGAGACGAAGGTTGAGGCATCGCAGCAAGCGAAGCCGAATCCGCCTCTCCCAAGGGACGCACCATGTACGAGTACGAGATCTCGCAGCTCCGTTCCGCCGAACTGATCCGTCAGGCCGACCAGGAGCGCCTGGCCCGCGAGGCAGCCAAGAACCGCCGCGCCGCCCGCCGCGAGGCACGCCACGCCGCGGAGGACGAGTCCCATACCCCCCGCCTCCGCAGGCTCCGGTCGGCCCGCGCGGCGTGAGCCCGGTACGCCTGGAGGACGGCCCCGCGGGGGAGGGCCGCCCTCGAGGAAACGACCGCAGCACCCCGCGAACGCCCTCACCGCACCTGCCCGCGGTGGGGGCCGCGGTGCGTCCGCTCCCCGCCGCTCCGGGGAAAACCGGTGCCGTCCCGTCGTACCCCCATGCGATGCTCGCCCTCGTGGAGACCAGGTCCGTAAGTCGGGTGTTCGTCGGCCGAGCCGAAGAGCTCGGGACGCTGAACGACGCCCTCGCCCGTGCCGCCGCGGGCGAACCGCAGGCGCTGCTGATCGGCGGGGAGGCCGGCGTCGGCAAGACACGGCTGGTCGAGGAGTTCGCCACCGCGGCCTGCCGCGAGGGCGCGGTCGTCGCCCTCGGCGGCTGTGTGGAGATCGGCGCCGACGGCCTGCCCTTCGCCCCCTTCTCCACCGCCCTGCGCGCCCTGCGCCGCGAACTGCCCGGGGAACTCGCCGCCGCGGCCGCCGGACAGGAGGAGGAACTGGCCCGCCTGCTGCCCGAACTCGGCGAGGCCTCCGGCGGCCGGCACGACGAGGAGGGCATGGCCCGCCTCTTCGAACTCACCGCCCGCCTGCTGGAGCGCGTCGCGGCCGAGCGCACCGTCGTCGTCGCCCTGGAGGACCTGCACTGGGCCGACGCCTCCACCCGCCACCTGCTGGCCTACCTCTTCCGCACCCTGCGCACCGGCCGGCTCGTCGTCCTCGCCACCTACCGCGCCGACGACATCCACCGCCGCCACCCGCTGCGCCCCCTGCTCGCCGAACTCGACCGCCTGCGCACCGTCCGCCGTGTGGAACTCGCCCGCTTCAACCGGCAGGAGGTCGGCCGCCAGATCGCCGGCATCCTCGCCGCCGAACCGGACCCCGACCAGGTCGACGCCATCTTCGAACGCTCCGACGGCAACGCCTTCTTCGTCGAGGAACTCGCCGTCGCCGCTCACGAGGGCTGCTGCACCGGCCTCACCGACTCCCTGCGCGACCTGCTCCTGGTGCGCGTCGAGGGCCTGCCCGAGAGCGCCCAGCGCGTCGCCCGGATCGTCGCCGAGGGCGGCTCCACCGTCGAGTACCGCCTCCTGGCCGCCGTCGCCCGGCTCACCGAGGACGACCTCATCGAGGCGCTGCGGGCCGCCGTGGGCGCCAACATCCTGCTCGCCACGCCCGCCGGAGACGGCTACCGCTTCCGCCACTCCCTGGTCCGCGAGGCCGTCAGCGACGACCTGCTGCCCGGCGAGCGCTCCCGCCTCAACCGCCGCTACGCCGAGGCCCTGGAGGCCGACCCCACCCTGGTCCCGGCCGACGAGCGTGTCATGCGTCTGGCCAGCTACTGGTACCACGCCCACGACGCCGCGAAGGCCCTGCCCGCCGTCCTCGACGCCGCCGTCGCGGCTCGCTGCCGGCACGCCTACAGCGAGCAACTGCGGCTCCTGGAACGGGCGATGGAGCTGTGGGACACCGCCCCCGAGGACGTACGGGTCACCCTGCGCCTCGGCGACTACTGCGAGGTCTACGCCCCCTGCGGCTGCGATCCGGCCACCACCCCGCTGCACTTCCTCGACCTCATGGCCGAGGCCGCCGGCGCCGGCCGGCTGTGCGGGGAGCGGGAACGCGCCCTGAAGATCACCAAGCGCGCGCTGCATCTGCTGGAGGACGAGGACGATCCGCTGCGGTCCGCCTGGTTCTGGGTCCAGCGCTCCCGTCTCGTGCAGGCCCTGGCCCGCGGCGACGGCTGGCGTGAGCTGGCCACCGCCCAGGACCTGGTGCGCGGTCTGCCGCCCTCCGAGGTGCACGCCGAGGTCCTCGCCCACGCCGCCGGCTGGGCGATGCTGCATGAACCCGGCCCCGACGCCCTCTCGGCCGCCGAACGCGCCGTGGAGTACGCGCGCATGGTCGGCGCCCGTGAGATCGAACTCAACGCCCGCCTCACCCTCGGCGGACTCATGGTCGACGCCGGCTCGGTCGACTCCGGCCTCGCCGAGATGTACGAGGTCAAGGACCGGGCCCTGGAGGAGGGCGTCGCCGTCGTCGCCGGCCGGGCCTACGTCAATCTGCCCTCCGCGCTCGACGCGGTCGGCCGCACCCGGGAGGCCGTGCCCCTCCTGAAGGAGGGCCTCGCCTTCACCAGGAGGTTCGGCCTGCTCGAATCGGAGGCCTGGGTATGGGCCAACCTCTCCGAGTCGACGTACTCCCTGGGCCTGTGGGACGAGGCCGCCGAGGCCGCGGCGGGCGCCCTGCGGGTGGGGCACAGCGCGAAGCCCCAGGGCAGCGGCGCCATGTGCCTGGCACACCTCGCCCTCGGCCGCGGCGACCTCACCGAGGCGGCCCGCCAACTGGCCGCCGCGCGGGACTTCCTGGGCACCCACGACCCCATGCCCCAGCACACACTGCTCCTCTCCCGCATCGCCATCGGCGTCGCCGCGGGCGAGGGCCGCCTGCCGGACGCCCGCGCCGAACTCGCCCGCGCCCTGGACGCCGGGATGCCGCCGGGCACCCAGCGCGACGGCTGGCCCCTGCTGCTCGCCGCCGCGACCGCCGAGGCCGACGCCCGCACGCTGCCCGCCGCCTCCCAGGACCGGGCCGCCGTCCTTGACCGGATCCGCGACGCGGCCAAGAAGACCACCACCGACGCCCCCATCTGGCTCGCCCACGAGAAGTGGGTGCGGGCCGAGCTCTCCCGCGCCGAGGACGAGGACACCGCCGACACCTGGTCGGACGTGGTCACCGCCTTCGAGTGCCTGGACCGGCCCTACGACCTCGCCCGTGTCCGCCACCGCCTCGCCGGGGCCTTGCTGCGGGACGGCGGCGAGGACGAGCGCGACCGCGCCGCGGAACTGCTCCGCCTCGCCCACGCCGTCGCCGGCCACCTCGGCGCCCGCCCGCTCGCCGAGGCCGTCGCGCTGCTCGCCCAGCGCGCCCGGCTCGCCCTGCACCGCGTCCCGGACCAGCGGTCCGCCGACCCGGTCGAGGCCCTCGGGCTCACCAGCCGCGAACGCGACGTCCTGCGCCTGGTCGCCGCCGGACGCACCAACCGCCAGATCGCCGAGCAGCTCTTCATCTCCCCGAAGACGGCCAGCGTCCATGTCTCGAACATCCTGGCCAAGCTCGGCGTCTCCGGAAGAGGAGAGGCCGCGGCGGTGGCGCATCGGGTGGGGCTGTCGCCGGCCGATCCGCTCACCGCCCGGACGGCGGGGTGAGACGTAGGCTGGAGACGACCGGCACAGGGAGGCGCCGTGTTCAACGCTTTCGAGGAACTGTTCGCGCCGGGCCGCAAGCACACCCGTGACGAACAGAACCGGCTGGAGCTGACCCGGGAGGACGTCGGTGACAACGATCCGGGGCGCGGTCCGATAGACCTGGCGTCCGGAAAGGTCGTGGTGCGCCCGCCCAAGCCGGAGCAGGACGAGGAAGGGCCCGAGGTGACGGGGGAGGAGTGACCCAGGGGTCACTTCACCTGCAGCTCCAGGATCCGGTCGTCTCCGCTCTTCGGGTCGCCCCTTCCGTCCGTGTTGCTCGTCGTCAGCCACAGCTTGTCGCCGCCCGCCGCCACCACCGTGCGCAGGCGGCCGTACTCGCCCTCCAGGAAGGGCTGGGGGTCGGCGGATGCCTTCGTGCCGTCCAGGGGTATGCGCCACAGGCGCTGACCCCTCAGGCCCGCCATCCAGATGGAGCCCTGGGCGTAGGCGATACCGCTCGGGGAGGCCTCGTCGGTGTGCCACTGGGCTATCGGGTTGTGGAACTTCGCGTCGGAGGACTTGCCCTCGGCTTCCGGCCAGCCGTAGTTGTCGCCGGGCTTGATCGCGTTCAGCTCGTCCCAGGTGTCCTGGCCGAACTCCGCGGCGAACAGGCGCTGTTCGGGGTCCCAGGCCAGCCCTTGTACGTTCCGGTGGCCGTACGTGTACACGGGGGAGTCCGGGAACGGGTTGCCGGGGGCCGGGTCGCCCTCGGGGGTCAGGCGGAGGATCTTGCCGCCCAGGGACTTCCTGTCCTGCGCCAGGCCGCGGTTGCCGCTCTCGCCCGTGCCGGCGTAGAGCATGCCGTCCGGGCCGAAGGCGATCCGTCCGCCGTTGTGGATGTAGCCCTTGGGGATGCCCTTGAAGATCGTGTCCGGGGCGCCCAGTTGCTCACCGGCCGGCTTCTTCGGGTCGTACAGCACGCGGACGACGCGGTTGTCCGAGGCCGAGGTGAAGTACGCGTAGATCATGTGGTCCGAGGCGTAGTCCGGGGAGAGGGCGATGCCGAGCAGGCCGCCCTCGCCGGCCGCGGAGACCCCGGAGACCTTGCCGAGGTCGGTCTTCTCGCCCGTCTTCTCGTCCACCCTGGTGATCGTGCCCTGGTCCCGGGAGGCGACGAGCAGGCCGCCGTCACCGGGGAGCGGGGCCAGGCCCCAGGGGCTGTTCAGGCCGGTGGCGACCGTCCGCAGCACCTTCACCGAGCCCTTGGCGGGCGGCGCCTGATCGGCGGCCCGGCGGGACGGGGAGGCCTTCGCCGACGTGCCTCCCGACGTGCCCCCCGATGTCGTACCGTCTCCGCCCGCCGAGCCGCCGCCCCCGCCGGAGGAGCAGCCCGCTGTCAGCAGGAGCGCGGTGGTGGCCAGTAAGGCCGGTACAGCTCGTCGTAGCACGGTCTCGGTCCCTTCGCACGGCGGTCCCGTCGGCAGCTTCCGCCGCCCGGTCGGCAGGTTCTACCTGTGATACACCGCTCGCGCCTCACAGGTTCCCGATCACCCGGACCCCAATCGGCGACCGGGGACGAGCGGTGCGACGGCTCGCATCGGGCTTGGTTCTCGACCGTGTGAGCGCTGGACCGGCAACCGGCGATGAGGGGCGCCTCGCCTTCCGTCGGGATGGGGCCCTGGATCGCCTGGCGCTGGTTCGGCATTGGGCGATGAGGGGTGCGGCGGCTTCGTCCGGGATGGGGTCCTGGATCGCTGGCGCTGGTTCGGCAACCAGCGATGAGGTGTGGGACGGGTTCCGCCGGGCTCGGGCCCTCGATTGCCCGCCGCGCAATCGGCAACCGGCGACGAAGGGGGCGGTGGCCTCCGCCGGTCTCGGACTGTCGATCGCCCGCGGCTCATCGGTGACTGTCGGCGAGCGGGGTCGCGGTCGCGTCGTTGGCTTGGGCTGTCGATTGGCCGGGGCTTGTCGGTGATTGTCGGCGAGCGGGGTCGCGGTTGCGTCGTTGGCTTGGGCTGTCGATTGGCCGGGGCTTGTCGGTGATTGTCGGCGAGCGGGGTCGCGGTTGCGTCGCTGGCTCGGACTCTCGATCGCCCGGAGCCCATCGGCGACCGTCGGCGAGCGCTGTCACGGCCGTGCTCCTGGGTTCAGTCCCACGACCCCAGAGCGCCCGGTAGCCCCGCCACCTCGGTCAGGTCCTCCGGCGTCAGGCGCAGGCCGGCCGCCGCCGCGTTCTCCGCCGCCCACCGCTCCTGCTTGGTGCCCGGCACCGGAACCACGTGCCGGCCCTGGGCCAGCACCCAGGCCAGCGCGACCTGGGCCGCGGTCACGTCCTCGCCGTGCCGGGCCGCGACCCGGCGCAGACCGGCCACGATCGGCTGGTTGGCGGCCATCATCTCCGCGGTGAAGCGGGGGTGGCGGGCGCGCACGTCGTCCGGTTCGAAGCCCTCGCCCGGGGTGAGGGTGCCGGTCAGGAAGCCGTTGCCGAGCGGCATCGCGGCCAGGAAGCCGACGCCGCGCGCCTCGCACCACGGCAGCAGCGACTCCAGCGCCTCCGCGGACCACACCGACAGCTCGGCCTCCACCGCGCTCACCGGGAACACCTGCTGGACCCGCCGCAGCTGCCGGATCGTCGCGTCGTGCAGCCGGCCCCCCGACCGCCGCCCGCCCCGCGCCCCGACCGCGCACAGCCCGAGCGCCCTGACCTTCCCGGCCCTGACGAGCTCGGCCATCGCGCCCCACGTCTCCTCGACGGGGACCTCCGGGTCCGCGCGGTGCAACTGGTAGAGGTCGATCACGTCCGTCTGCAGGCGCCGCAGCGACGCGTCGCAGGCCCGCTTCACATAGCCGGGGCGGCCGTTGGCCACGATGTGCTGCTCACCCACCAGCAGCCCCACCTTCGTCGACACGAAGGCGTCCGCGCGCCGCTCCTTCAACACCCGCCCCACCAGCAGCTCGTTGGTGAACGGGCCGTACATGTCCGCCGTGTCCAGGAGCGTCGAGCCCGCGTCCAGCGCCCGGTGCACCGCCCTGAGCGACTCCTCGCCGCGCTGCCGCGAGCCGCTGTACGCCCAGCTCATCGGCATGCACCCCAGGCCGACGGCCCCCACGGCGAGGGCCCCCGCGCCCATCGTCCTGCGCTCCACCTGCTCGTGACCCTCCTTCTTACGGATCCCCCAACCTAACCTCTGCGCCTCCACCGGCCTGACATAGCCTCCTGACATGACTGCTGACGTGTGGCTTCCGCTCCCGCCCGACGAGATCGAGGGTCTCCCGGACGGGCCCGAGTACCGCTTCTGGAACGGTGAGAAGGAATTCCCCGCAGACCCCGCCGACTGCTCCTTCTACGTCGTCCCCTACATGAAGCCCGCCGAGGTCGTCGTCCGCCCGCTGCCGCAACTCGGCTCCGTCCAGGTGGTCCAGACGCTGTCGGCCGGCATCGACAGCCTGGAACCGGGCCTGAAGCACCTGCGCCCCGGCGTCCAGGTGTGCAACGCGCGCGGGGTGCACGAGGCGAGCACCGCCGAGCTGGCGCTCACGCTGATCCTCGCCTCCCTGCGCGGTGTCCCCGACTTCGTACGAGGTCAGGAACTGGGGGAGTGGCGCGGCGGTTTCCGGCCCGCGCTCGCCGACAAGAGCGTGCTGATCATCGGGTACGGCTCGATCGGATCCGCGATCGAGGACCGGCTCGTGCCCTTCGAGGTCGCGCGGGTGGTGCGCGTCGCGCGCTCCGCGCGCACCACGGAGCGCGGCCCCGTGCATCCGCTCACCGATCTGCCCCGGCTGCTGCCCGAGGCGGACGTCGTCGTTCTGATCACGCCCCTGACCGAGTCCACGCGCGGCCTGGCGGGCGCCGACTTCCTCGCCCGGATGAAGGACGGAGCGCTCCTCGTCAACGTCGCGCGCGGACCCGTCGTCGACACCAAGGCGCTCCTCGCCGAGCTGGAGAGCGGCCGCATCACCGCCGCCCTCGACGTCACCGACCCCGAGCCGCTGCCCCGCGAGCACCCGCTGTGGAAGGCGCCCGGCGTGCTCATCAGCCCCCATGTCGGGGGACCCACCTCGGCGTTCCTGCCCCGCGCGAAGCAACTCATCGTCAACCAGCTGACACGTTTTGTGAACCGTGAACCCCTCGCCAACGTGATCCTTACGACGGGTTCGACCGGCGCGTAGCGCACGAGCGGGCGCTGTCGAGCGCGGGCGCGCGACCGGCGCGTCATCCGCTTCCGGTACGCTCCGCAATCTTCCGGACGCGGTACGTGCTCGCATCGCTGCTGGTCGTCACGGAGCGTAGAGGAACTATGTCCCTGAGTGACGAGACTGGTGTATCGTCCCGAGCAGGGGCAGCGCCGCGCACCGTTCGGCGCCGGGGACGGACATTTCAGACTGTGAGGGGGGCGACGGGCGATGCACGGCCTATGGACGAGCGATCCGACGCGGCGGGGCCGCCGGCGGCGACCCTGGCGCGCGGCCGCGCGCAGACGCGGTCACCACAGCAATCACGGCTGCCGGAACAACCACCATCACCGCAGGCACAGCAGCCGCAGGGGGCATGCGCACCCAGCGCACCGGAACCCGCGGGACGCGGGAGCAGCGCGGACCGGGAGGACCCGGTGACCTCGCCGCCGCCTCTCACGACCACCCTGGACGGAGCGGTGCGGGCACAGCCCTCGCCGGGGCGCTCACCCCGGCCGCCGATCACCGGTGCCGGCAGCACCCTGGTCCGCCAACTCGTCCTGGCCCTGGTCTGCGCGGGATACGCCGTCGGTTCCGCGCTCGACTGGGGTTCGGGCGAACTCGCGCTGATCATGGGTGACTTCGGCCTGTCCGCGGCGGCCGCGACCGCCGCCGTGTCCTGCTTCCTGTACGCCCGCAACCCCCGTATCCGCTTTCGACCCGCCTGGCTGCTGTTCGCCCTCTCCTCGACCATGACGGCCCTGGGCAACGCGGTCTGGGGGTGGTACGAGGTGGTCCTGGACGAGCAGATGCCCAGTCCCAGCTACGCCGACCTGTTCTTCCTCTGCTTCGCGCCGCCCGCCATCGTCGGGCTGCTGGTGCTCGCCAAGCGGCCCGTGACGAAGGCCGGCTGGGTCTGCCTGGGACTGGACGCCTGGCTGATCGGCGGCTCGCTGCTGACCCTGTCCTGGAGTCTCGCGCTCGCCCAGGCGGCCAAGTTCGACGGGCCGAGCGTGGCGCGGACCGCGCTGTCGCTGGCGTACCCGCTGTTGGACATCGCCCTGGTCAGCATGGTGCTTGCGCTGCACTTCCGGCGCTCGGCGGTCAACCGCACGGCCGTCAACACCGCCATCGGCGCCCTCGCGCTCACGGTGATGTGCGACGCCCTGTTCACCTCGCCGCTGCTGCGCGACCACTACCACTCGGGCCAGCTGCTCGACGCGGGCTGGTTCGCCGGCTCGCTGCTCCTCGCGTACGCACCCTGGGCCGCGCCCCGGCACATGCGTCCGGAGGAGAACGACGGCCACACGCGCGTGGTGCACGAGCACCTGCCGGGCCGGCGCGGCGGCACCCACCCCCACCACGCGCCCGCGCAAGGGGAGGACCACGGCCGGTACCCGGCCGCCCGGCCCATCGCCGGCTCCCTGGCCGCCCTCACGCCCTACCTCGCCGCCGCCGTCTGCACCCTGGGGATCCTCTACAACGTCCTCAACGGCCGCAGCGTCGACCGCGTCGTGCTCATCACCGGCGGCACGGTGGTGCTCGCCCTCGTGATGCGCCAGGGCATCATGCTCCTGGACAACATCACCCTCACCCAGGAACTCGCGCAGAAGGAGAACCACTTCCGCTCCCTGGTGCAGGGCTCCAGCGACGTCATCATGATCGCCGCGCCCAGCGGCGTGCTGAGGTACGTCTCCCCGGCCGCCGCCGGGGTCTACGGACGCCCCGCCGAGGAACTGGTGGGCAGCGAACTGGCCGGCCTCATCCACCCGGAGGACCTGGGCTGCGTGGTGCACGAGGTGCGCCGCTTCCTCGCCGCCAGCCCCCAGGAGGAACCCACCACCCGCATCGAGTGCCGCTTCCGCTCCGGTGACGGCGGCTGGCTCAATGTCGAGTCCACCGTCAACCGCCACCACGGCGGCCTCATCTTCAACAGCCGGGACGTGACCGAAAGAGTGCGGCTTCAGGCGCAGTTGCAGCACAACGCCGAGCACGACCCGCTCACCGACCTGCCCAACCGAGCCCTGTTCACCAAGCGGGTCCAGCAGGCCGTGTCCGGCCGTCGCGCCTCCGACCGGGGCGCCCATCTGCGCGGGACGGCCGTCCTCTTCATCGACCTCGACGGCTTCAAGGCCGTCAACGACACGATCGGGCACCAGGCCGGGGACGAACTGCTCGTCCAGGCCGCCCGCAGACTCCAGGACGCGGTCCGGCACGGCGACACCGCGTCCCGGCTGGGCGGCGACGAGTTCGCGGCCCTGATCGTCGGCGACGGTGCCCGGGACCGTACCGCGCGCGAACGTCACATCCTGGAGCTCGCCGACCGCCTCAGGATCACGCTCTCGCAGCCCTACCTCATCGACGGCAACGATGTCCGGGTGGCCGCCTCCATCGGCGTCGCCTTCGCCGAACCCGGCCTCGGGGCGGGCGAGTTGCTGCGCAACGCCGACCTCGCCATGTACCGCGCCAAGGCGGGCGGCAAGGGCCGCGTCGAGCTGTACGCGCCCCAGATGCAGCAGGACGTCGTACGCAAGGCGGAGCTGGCCACACGCCTGCGTGCCGCGCTGCACGACGGCGAGTTCACGCTGCTGCACCAGCCCGTGGTCTGTCTGGAGGACGGCCGGATCACATCGGTCGAGGCCCAGGCGCGCTGGCGTTCCTCGCAGGGGGTGCTGTTCACCCCGGCCGAGTTCCTGCGGGTCGCCGAGGACAACGACCGGACGGCCGAGCTGGGCCGCTGGCTGCTGGAGGAGGCCGTCGAACAGGCCGCCGAGCGCACCGCGACGGGGCTCGCCGTGCCCGTCGCCGTCCGGGTCGGCGCCCGACGCCTGCTGGACCGCTCGATGCCGGCCGGCTCCATCGAGGCCCTGCTGACCCGGCACGGACTGCCGTCCGGGTCCCTGGTGATCGAGCTGTCCGACATGGATCCGCGGGTCTCCCTGGACGAGCTGGAGCGCAGACTGGGCGCCCTGCGCCGGCACGGCGTACGGATCGCCCTGGACGGCTTCGGCAGCGGCTACGCGGCGATCACGGCACTGCGCAGACTCCCCGTCGACGTACTGAAGCTCGACCGCGGTCTGGTCGAGGGCGTCGTCGAGTCCGCGCGGCTGCACAAGATCACCAGCGGGCTGCTCAGAATCGCCACCGACCTCGGGCTGCAGTCCGTGGCCGACGGCGTGGATCTGCCCGAACAGGTCGTCGCCCTGCGCGCGATGGGTTGCACCCATGGACAGGGCATGGCGTTCTCGGGCCCGTTGGACGAGTACCGGCTGCGCAGAGCGCTCGGATCCGGCCACTATCCGGTCCCGCACAGCCCCATTGAGCCCGCCTTCGCAGGAGGCGGAGCCGGGGTGTACACAGGAGGTGTGGCCGCCGTTCTGGGAGGCGGAACCGCCCTGCGCTCACATAATGAGACTC
The DNA here is from genome assembly GCF_040630525.1 of Streptomyces sp. NPDC005799. Lineage (NCBI taxonomy): Bacteria > Bacillati > Actinomycetota > Actinomycetes > Kitasatosporales > Streptomycetaceae > Streptomyces > Streptomyces sp. NPDC005799. Next base: position 38,092 of record NZ_JBEXXQ010000028.1, on the reverse strand, counting down.
CCGTCCCACCCACTTGACACGTGGTGCGCGTCGGGGGGAGGGTCAGTGCCATGCGCACCCGAATTCTCGTACTTGGAAAGCGCGTCGGCTGACGCTGAGCCCACCATCGCTCAGCGACCTCCACCCGGCGCGCTCCCCTCGCTTGCCTTACGGCACGAGGGGTTTTTTGTTGCACAGGCACTTTTCGTGCAGCAGTCGAACACCGCACAAACCTCGCAAAAACCCTCAGCATCGAGAAGAGACTGACGATGACCGAGCAGGCCACCGGGGCCCATCCGCAGCCGCGGCCCCGATCCGGAGGACAGCAGTCCGCCCCCGAACACGTCACGGGTGCGCAGTCCCTCATCCGCTCTCTCGAGGAGGTCGGGGCCGACACGGTATTCGGCATTCCCGGCGGTGCCATCCTTCCCGCGTACGACCCCCTGATGGACTCGACCCGGGTGCGCCACGTCCTGGTCCGGCACGAGCAGGGCGCCGGCCACGCGGCCACCGGCTACGCGCAGGCCACCGGCAGGGTCGGTGTCTGCATGGCCACTTCGGGCCCCGGCGCGACCAACCTGGTCACGCCCATCGCGGACGCCCACATGGACTCGGTGCCGCTCGTGGCGATCACCGGGCAGGTGGCGTCCAAGGCGATCGGCACGGACGCCTTCCAGGAGGCGGACATCGTCGGCATCACGATGCCGATCACCAAGCACAACTTCCTGGTCACCAAGGCCGAGGACATCCCGCGCGTGATCGCGCAGGCCTTCCACATCGCCTCCACCGGCCGGCCCGGCCCGGTGCTGGTCGACATCGCCAAGGACGCCCTCCAGGCGAAGACCACCTTCTCCTGGCCGCCGGTGATGGACCTGCCCGGCTACCGCCCGGTGACCAAGCCGCACGCCAAGCAGATCCGCGAGGGCGCCAAGCTGATCACCCAGGCCAAGCGGCCCGTCCTGTACGTCGGCGGCGGCGTCATCAAGGCCCGCGCCACCGCCGAGCTGAAGGTCCTCGCCGAACTCACCGGAGCGCCCGTCACCACCACCCTGATGGGGCTCGGCGCATTCCCCGACAGCCACCCGCTGCACGTGGGAATGCCGGGCATGCACGGTGCGGTCACCGCCGTCACCGCGCTGCAGAAGGCCGACCTGATCGTCGCCCTCGGAACCCGCTTCGACGACCGCGTCACCGGCAAGCTGGACAGCTTCGCCCCGTACGCCAAGATCGTCCACGCCGACATCGACCCGGCCGAGATCGGCAAGAACCGCGCCGCGGACGTGCCGATCGTCGGTGACGCGCGCGAGGTCATCGCGGACCTCATCCAGGCCGTCCAGAAGGAGCACAGCGAGGGCCACCAGGGCGACTACAGCGCCTGGTGGAGGGACCTCACCCGCTGGCGCGACACCTACCCGCTCGGCTACGACCTGCCCGACGACGGCTCGCTGTCCCCGCAGCAGGTCATCGAGCGGATCGGACAGCTCGCCCCCGAGGGCACGATCTTCGCCGCGGGCGTCGGCCAGCACCAGATGTGGTCCGCGCACTTCATCCAGTACGACAAGCCCGCCACCTGGCTCAACTCCGGCGGCGCCGGGACGATGGGCTACGCGGTCCCGGCCGCGATGGGCGCCAAGGCCGGCGTGCCGGACCGGACGGTCTGGGCGATCGACGGCGACGGCTGCTTCCAGATGACCAACCAGGAGCTCACCACCTGCGCCCTGAACAACATCCCGATCAAGGTCGCCATCATCAACAACGGCGCCCTCGGGATGGTCCGCCAGTGGCAGACCCTCTTCTACAACCAGCGCTACTCCAACACCGTGCTGCACTCCGGCCCGGACGACGTCAACCCGGACGCCCGCGGCACGCGCGTGCCGGACTTCGTGAAGCTGTCCGAGGCCATGGGCTGTGTGGGCCTGCGCTGCGAGTCCCCGGAGGACCTGGACAAGGTCATCGAGGAGGCGAACTCCATCAACGACCGCCCCGTCGTCGTGGACTTCATCGTCCACGAGGACGCGATGGTGTGGCCGATGGTCGCCGCCGGCACCTCCAACGACGAGATCATGGCCGCCCGGGACGTCCGCCCCGACTTCGGCGACAACGAAGACGACTGAGCGAGAGAGACGTAAAAAGACCATGTCCAAGCACACGCTCTCGGTCCTGGTGGAGAACACCCCGGGCATCCTGGCCCGGATCGCCGCCCTCTTCTCCCGCCGCGGCTTCAACATCGACTCGCTCGCGGTCGGTGTCACCGAGCACCCCGACATCTCCCGCATCACCATCGTGGTGGGCGTCGAGGACCTCCCGCTGGAGCAGGTGACCAAGCAGCTCAACAAGCTGGTCAACGTCCTGAAGATCGTCGAGCTGGAGCCCGGTTCCGCGGTTCAGCGCGAACTCGTTCTGGTGAAGGTGAAGGCCGACAACGAGACGCGCTCGCAGATCGTCGAGATCGTCCAGCTGTTCCGCGCCAAGACCGTCGACGTCTCCCCGGAGGCCGTCACGATCGAGGCCACCGGCAGCAGCGAGAAGCTCTCGGCCATGCTCAAGATGCTGGAGCCGTACGGCATCAAGGAGCTCGTCCAGTCCGGCACGATCGCGATCGGCCGCGGCGCCCGCTCGATCACGGACCGGTCGCTGCGCGCCCTCGACCGCAGCGCGTAAGGCTGTACGGGCGGTTTCGGCCGCCCGTATACCGAGACCCCGAAACTTCCCTTCCGCCCGCCGTCATACGGTGGGACGCAACACCTGCACCCAAGGAGAGAACCCAAAGTGGCCGAGCTGTTCTACGACGCCGACGCCGACCTGTCCATCATCCAGGGCCGCAAGGTCGCGGTCATCGGTTACGGCAGCCAGGGCCACGCCCACGCGCTGTCGCTGCGTGACTCGGGTGTCGACGTCCGTGTCGGTCTGCACGAGGGCTCCAAGTCCAAGGCCAAGGCCGAGGAGCAGGGCCTGCGCGTGGTGACGCCGTCGGAGGCCGCCGCCGAGGCCGACGTCATCATGATCCTGGTGCCGGACCCGATCCAGGCCCAGGTCTACGAGGAGTCCATCAAGGACAACCTCAACGACGGCGACGCGCTGTTCTTCGGCCACGGTCTGAACATCCGCTTCGACTTCATCAAGCCCCCGGCCGGCATCGACGTCTGCATGGTCGCCCCCAAGGGTCCGGGTCACCTGGTCCGGCGCCAGTACGAGGAGGGCCGCGGCGTTCCGTGTATCGCGGCCGTCGAGCAGGACGCGTCGGGCAACGCCTTCGCGCTGGCCCTGTCGTACGCCAAGGGCATCGGTGGCACCCGCGCCGGCGTCATCAAGACGACCTTCACCGAGGAGACCGAGACCGACCTGTTCGGTGAGCAGGCCGTCCTCTGCGGTGGTACCGCGGCGCTGGTCAAGGCGGGCTTCGAGACGCTGACCGAGGCCGGCTACCAGCCGGAGATCGCCTACTTCGAGTGCCTGCACGAGCTGAAGCTGATCGTCGACCTCATGTACGAGGGCGGCCTGGAGAAGATGCGCTGGTCCGTCTCCGAGACCGCCGAGTGGGGCGACTACGTCACCGGCCCGCGGATCATCACCGACGCCACCAAGGCCGAGATGAAGAAGGTCCTCGCCGAGATCCAGGACGGCACCTTCGCACGTGAGTGGATGGCCGAGTACCACGGCGGTCTGAAGAAGTACAACGAGTACAAGCAGAAGGATGCCGAGTCTCTGCTGGAGACCACCGGCAAGCAGCTCCGCAAGCTGATGAGCTGGGTGGACGAGGAGGCGTAAGCCTCAGGGACAAGGGGTCGGAGCGCGCCGCTCCGGCCCCTTTGTCCAACCCGTCGCATCACGGACGGGTGATCCTTCCGCACAGGCGCAGGACGACCCCCCTCGCGCCACTACACTGCCGTACTACATACGCGTCAGGCCCACAGCGTCGTGCGTCTTCCACGCGGCTAGCCAACCTCCACCGCCTGCGGCCGTCGGGACGGCCGTCCGCATTGGACTTGTGAGGACTCACGTGAGCTCGAAACCCGTCGTACTCATCGCTGAAGAGCTGTCGCCCGCGACCGTGGACGCGCTTGGCCCGGACTTCGAGATCCGGCACTGCAACGGAGCGGACCGAGCCGAACTGCTCCCGGCCATCGCCGACGTCGACGCCATCCTGATCCGCTCCGCCACCAAGGTGGACGCCGAGGCCATCGCCGCCGCGCACAAGCTCAAGGTCGTCGCACGAGCCGGCGTCGGCCTGGACAACGTCGACGTCTCCGCCGCCACCAAGGCCGGCGTGATGGTCGTCAACGCCCCCACCTCGAACATCGTGACCGCCGCCGAGCTGGCCTGCGGTCTGCTCGTCGCCACCGCCCGCCACATCCCGCAGGCCAACGCCGCGCTGAAGAACGGCGAGTGGAAGCGCAGCAAGTACACGGGCGTGGAGCTCGCGGAGAAGACGCTGGGTGTCGTGGGCCTGGGCCGCATCGGTGCCCTCGTCGCGCAGCGCATGTCCGCCTTCGGGATGAAGGTCGTCGCCTACGACCCCTACATCCAGCCCGCCCGCGCCGCGCAGATGGGCGTGAAGGTGCTGTCACTGGACGAGCTCCTCGAGGTCTCCGACTTCATCACCGTCCACCTCCCGAAGACCCCCGAGACCCTCGGGCTGATCGGCGACGAGGCGCTGCGCAAGGTCAAGCCGAGCGTGCGGATCGTCAACGCCGCGCGCGGTGGGATCGTCGACGAGGAGGCGCTGTACTCGGCGCTGAAGGAGGGCCGGGTCGCAGGCGCCGGCCTCGACGTCTACGCCAAGGAGCCCTGCACCGACTCCCCACTCTTCGAGTTCGACCAGGTCGTGTGCACCCCGCACCTCGGCGCGTCGACGGACGAGGCCCAGGAGAAGGCCGGTATCGCGGTCGCCCGCTCGGTGCGCCTCGCCCTCGCCGGTGAGCTCGTGCCCGACGCGGTGAACGTCCAGGGCGGTGTCATCGCCGAGGACGTCAAGCCGGGTCTGCCGCTCGCGGAGCGCCTCGGCCGCATCTTCACCGCGCTCGCGGGCGAGGTCGCGGTCCGCCTCGACGTCGAGGTGTACGGCGAGATCACCCAGCACGACGTGAAGGTGCTGGAGCTGTCCGCCCTCAAGGGTGTCTTCGAGGACGTCGTCGACGAGACCGTCTCGTACGTCAACGCCCCGCTGTTCGCCCAGGAGCGTGGCGTCGAGGTCCGGCTGACGACCAGCTCCGAGGCGACCGACCACCGCAACGTGGTCACCGTCCGCGGCACGCTGGGCAGCGGCGAGGAGGTGTCGGTCTCCGGCACGCTGGCCGGCCCGAAGCACCTGCAGAAGATCGTCGCCGTCGGCGAGTACGACGTGGACCTGGCCCTCGCCGACCACATGGTGGTGCTGCGGTACGAGGACCGTCCCGGTGTCGTCGGCACGGTCGGCCGCATCTTCGGCGAGGCGGGCATCAACATCGCCGGCATGCAGGTGTCCCGCTCGGTCGCCGGCGGCGAGGCGCTGGCCGTGCTGACCGTGGACGACACGGTCCCGGCCGGGGTGCTGTCCGAGGTGGAAGCGGAGATCGGGGCGACGTTCGCTCGGTCCGTGAACCTGGTCTGACGCTCGACAACGCGAAGGGGGTCCAGCCGACGTCGGTCGGCCGGACCCCCTTCGTGTCGCTCACTTGTCGTCGACCCGAATCCCCCGCAGCGCCCTCGCCGCCAGTGCCGCCGCTCCCGCCAGCAGCACCGCTCCCGCGACGGCCGCGCCCTGCATGCCGTTGGTGAACGCCTCCCGCGCCGCTGTCGCCAGTCCCGGCACCCGGTCGGCGACCGCCAGCGCCCCGCCCAGCGTCTCGCGGGCCGCGTCCGGGGCCGAGGCCGGGATGTCGTGCCGGTAGATCGCCGTACCGATGGATCCCAGCACCGCCATGCCCAGCGCGCCGCCGAACTCCCCGCCGGTCTCCATCAGGGAGGACGCCGAGCCGGCCCGTTCCACCGGGGCGCTGCTCAGCGCCAGGTCCGTGATCTGGGAGATGACCATGACGATCCCGGAGGCGAGGACGCCGCACGCGGCCAGGACCAGCCAGAGGGAGTCGGTGTCCGTGAAGGCCAGCATCCCGTAGCCGCAGGCGCCGATGGCGAAGCCGGCGGTGACGACATGGGCACGGTTGACGCCTCGCTGGACCAGGGCGGTCGCCATCGGGGCCGTCATGCCGATCGGCACCGAGGGGAGGAGCGCCCACAGGGCCGCCTCCATCGCGCTCTTGTCGAGCACCGACTGCAGGTACTGCGTGGTGAAGTACGCCGAGCCCATCATGGCGAACGAGCCGATGAGGTTGAGGACGACCGAGGGGGCGAAGCCGTGGCCCCGGAAGAGGGCCGGGTCGATCATCGGTGAGGCCGCGGTGCGCTGGCGGTGGACGAACGCCGCGGCGAAGAGCAGGCCCACGGTGATCGAGACGACGTACTGCGCGTGCCAGCCCTCGGAGGGGATCTCCTTCAGACCGTAGATGACGGGGAGCACGGCGGCCATCGACAGCGGGACGCTCAGCCAGTCGAAGCGGCCGGGGGCGGGGTCGCGCGACTCCGGCAGCAGGAACGGGCCCAGCACCAGCAGCAGCGCCATGGCCGGCAGGTTGACCAGGAAGACCGAGCCCCACCAGAAGTACTGGACCAGGACACCGCTCATCACCGAGCCGAGCGCGATGCCGGCCGTCATCACGCCGGACCACATGCCGATCGCCTTCGCGCGCTGGCCGGCGTCGGTGAACATGGTGCGGATCAGCGCCATCGTCGACGGCATCAGCGTCGCACCGCCGACGCCGAGGACCGCGCGGGCCGCGATGAGGGTCTCGGCGCTGTCGGCGTAGGCGGCGACGACGGAGGCGGTGCCGAAGGCCGCTGCGCCGATCAGCAGCAGCTTGCGGCGGCCTATGCGGTCGCCGAGCGAGCCCATCGTCATCAGCAGGCCGGCCAGCACGAAGGCGTAGATGTCGAAGATCCACAGTTGCTGCGTGCCGCTCGGCTCCAGGTCCGCGCTGATCGCGGGGATGGCGAAGTACAGGACCGAGACGTCCATCGAGACCAGCAGCAGCGGGAGCATCAGCACGCCCAGTGCGGTCCATTCGCGGCGACCGGCGAGGGTGCCGGCCGGGGTTGTGGTGGTGCCCGTCGGGTTCGTCATGGCAGTGACTGTACGCACGTATTAAACGCTTGTCTAGAACGCTTGTGTAAGTCGCTCGTATGGGACGGCTGTATGGATCGGCGGTAGGGTGGTGGGCATGGGACACCGTGAGGATCTGCTCGAGGGCGCCAAGCGCTGCCTGCTGGAGAAGGGGTTCCTGCGCACGACCGCGCGGGACATCGTCAAGGAGTCGGGGACCAACCTCGCCTCGATCGGCTACCACTACGGGTCGAAAGACGCGCTGCTCGCCCAGGCGTACATCGCGCTGGTGGAGGAGATGTCCTTCGAGGGGGACGCCGGGATCACGGCCGCGCCCGGTTCCCTGGAGCGGTTCCGGGAGGTCTGGTCGAACATCGTCGACTCCCTGCGGCAACCCGGCTCGATGTGGCCGCTCAGCATGGAGGTCATGACCATGGGCGACCGGCTGCCCGAGGTCCGCGACCAGTTGTCGCGCGCGCAGCGCGAGGGCGGTCGGGGGCTGGTCTCGCTGATGCAGGGCGTGCCGGAGGAGGAGGTCTCGGACGAGACCGCCGACACCCTCGGCCGCTTCTACATGACCCTGATGTCGGGGCTCATCTCGCAGTGGACCTTCGACCCGAAGACCGCGCCCGAGGCCGACGTGCTCACCGAAGGTCTGCGTCAGGTGATCGAGGGCGTCAGCGGGAGCTGACCGGCCGCAGGTCCCGCAGCCCGGGGACGGGCGCTCCCAGCATCACTACGGCCCACTCCTCCAGCAGACCGCAGCCGCCAGCCGCCGTCACGGCCCAAACCACAATCTGAAACGAACGACGACTCACGTGGCGAAACGTGAACTCAAGACCAGATCACCAGGAGCTGCGCAGCGAGGCGGCGAGGAGGGTGTCGGCCGCCTCGCCGAAGGCGCCGCTGAGGGACTTGTCGGCGATGCGGTCGGCATACGACTGGAACACGAGCGCCGCCACGGCCTGGACCGCGGGCGTCACGGCCTGAGGGCCGACCGGGTTGGGCGGTACCCCCGGATGCGGCCAGCGCTTGGGCCAGGGGATCTCGCGGTGCGGGGGCGTGCCGCACAAGTCGTCGACCGCCGATCTGAGGAGGTCATGGCCCTTGCGGCCGGTCTCCTCCGCCACGATCGTGCCCTGCGCGATCTGCCCGACCGTGCGGCGGACGGCGCCCCAGAACTCGGCCTCCCGCCGCGGCCCGTCGCCGAGCGGGGTGAGCCCGTCGAGCCCGTCGAGGGCGTCCGGGTGCGTGCGAACGAGGTGTTCCAGGACGCGGGCCGTGTGGGCCGCGCTGATCGGACCGCCCATGCGGTGTCCTCCGTTCAGGGGTGGGAACACCAGCGTCGGCACACCGCGGACGCACCGCACGTCAGGTGGGTCACCGTTCCGCCGACCGGCCTACAGGCGCGCCCCCTTCAACGCCATGTGCAGCAGCAGGCGGTCCTCGCCGTCGTCCAGGTCGAGGCCCGTCAGCTGTTCGACGCGGGAGAGGCGGTAGTAGAGGGTCTGACGGTGGATGCCCAGTTCGGCGGCCGTGCGGCCCGCCTGGCCGGCGCGGTCGAGGTAGACCTCGGCGGTGCGGGCGAGTTCGTGGTGGGCGGGGGAGAGCAGGGCGTCCACGGCCGGGTCGTGGGCCGAGTCCGGCGGCAGGGACGTCAGCAGGCGGTACGGGCCGATGTGCGCCCACTCGGCGACCGGGCCCAGCCGCGGCTCCGCGAGCGCGGCCCGCGCCGCCGCGGAGGCCTCCTGCCAGGCCGCCCCCAGCTCCGCGAGCCCCGCCCGGGCAACGGCGACCCCGGCCGCGGCACCACCTGCCCGCGCACCGCCGGCTTTACCGCCGCCTCCGGCTGCAGCAGCACCTGCCGCGCCTGCCGCGCCTGCCGACCGAACGCCGGCCGCCTTACCGCCACTCTCGGCTGCCGCGCCTGCCGCACCTGCCGCACCTGCCGCGCCTGCCGCGCCTGCCGCGCCTGCCGACCGACCGGCGGCCGCCTTACCGCCGCTCTCGGCTGCCGCACCTGCCGAGCGCCCGCCGGCCGTTCTGCCGTCGGCGCCGGTTGCCGCACCTGCCCTACCTGCCGGTCCTGCCGCGCCCGCTGCCGCCTCGCCGTCGGCCTCCCGTCCGGCTGGCGTACCTCCCGGCCCGCCTCCGGCCGCACCACTGGGCCAGCCCCCCGTGCTCCTGCCGCCGCCTCCTTGCCGGGAGGCGGTGTCACCGGCGCCCAGCGCGGTCGCCGCACCTCCCCACCTTCCGCCTTCGCCACCGACCGCGCCGCCCCCCTCCATCAGCCGGGCCCGCTCCAGCAGCCGTGTCGCAGCCGACGTCGCCGGGGTCAGTACGTTCGGCGAGCGCAGTCTGACGAGCAGGGCCAGGGACTGGGACGCCGCTCCCCACGGCACCGTGCACAGGGCCGTCGCGCCCGGCACCGTGCGTACCGACGGTGCCTCGTCCGGGTCGGCGGACGGCCAGGGGGCCACGCAGACCACCGTGTGGTGGCCGTCGGCGCGCGCACCCAGCGCGGTGCGCAGTTCCGCCAGCGCCATGTCCCGCTGCCAGTCGCGCTCGGCGACCAGCACCGCCCGCAGCTCCCGGCTCAGATCCGCCCCGTGCTGCGCCTCGTCCGCGAGCAGCGCGCCGATACGGACGGTCACGTCCATCGCGCCTGCCAGCTGCCCGTCGGAGGGGCCCGGATCGGAGTCCAGCAGCCAGACGTAGCCGAGGACCACTCCGCGATGACGTACGGGGAGGCAGATCCGTCCCCGGTAGACCCCGGCCTCCGGCGTCGGCGGGATGCGGACCGGGCCCGTCGCCCTGGTGATGCCGAAGCCCTCGAACCAGGTACGGACGGCGGCCGTGGAGCGCCGGGTGAGGATCGAGCGGGTGCGCACGGGGTCCAGCGCCGACGCGTCCAGCTCGCCCTCACTGTCGTACGCGCCGAAGGCGATCAGCTCGAAGTCGCGGTTCTCCAGCGTCGCGGGCGCGCCCAGCAGCTCCGAGATCTCGTCGACCAGCTCCTGGTAGTCACCGCTCAGGTAATCCGCCGTCACAGGGGCATTCTCCCGCACAAGGGGCTCGCCTTCATACATCTGTCTGAGATCTGTGGCACGGATGCGTGACAGCTGTCGATGGCCCACGATCGGGGGGAACCTTAGGTTCACGGTGGTTCTATCCGCTGGTCTGTGGAGGTGCCCCGTGCTGGGTCCCGTGATTCTTGCCGCGTCGCGCAGCGACCGGATGCGACGTCTGATCTCGGCGGCCCCGGTGACCAAGCAGGTCGTCGAGCGCTTCATCCCGGGCGAGACGGTCGAGGAGATCGTGCCGATCGTCCGTGATCTCACGTCCCGGGGTCTGGAGCTGACCATGGACGTCGTCGGCGAGGACATCACCCGGCCCGAGCAGGCCGCCGCCGCCCGGGACGCCTATCTGACGCTCGTCGACCGGCTGAAGGAGCTGGAGCTCGGCACCCGCGCCGAGATGTCCGTGAAGCTGTCGATGTTCGGGCAGGCCCTGGACAACGGCCACGAGCTGGCCCTGACCAACATCCGGCCCGTCGTCGAGGCCGCCGCAGCCATCGGGACGACCGTCACGCTCGACGCCGAGGACCACACCACCCTCGACTCGATGTTCGCCATCCACGAGGAGCTGCGGAAGGACTTCCCGCAGACCGGCTGCGTGATCCAGGCCTACCTCTTCCGCACCGAGGCCGACGCCCGCCGACTCGCCGCGGCCGGCAGCCGGGTGCGGCTGGTGAAGGGGGCGTACAAGGAGCCCGCCGAGGTCGCGTACCAGCAGAAGCACGAGATCGACAAGGCGTACGTGCGGATCCTGAAGATCCTCATGGAGGGCGAGGGGTACCCGATGATCGGCTCCCACGACCCGCGTCTGATCGCCATCGCCCAGGAACTCGCCCACCGCGCCGGCCGTAAGCGGGACGAGTACGAGTTCCAGATGCTCTACGGCATCCGGGGTGACGAGCACCTGCGCCTCGCCGCCGAGGGCCACCGCATGCGCGTCTACACCGCCTACGGCACCGACTGGTACGGCTACTTCATGCGTCGCCTCGCGGAGAAGCCGGCGAACCTGCGCTTCTTCGTCCGCAGCATGGTCAGCACGGGCTGAGCCCCGCCCCCCCGCTCGCAACACCCGCTCAACATCAAGGAGTTACGGATCCCATGGACGCTGTGACCCAGGTCCCCACCCCCGTCAACGAGCCGGTGCACGGCTACGCCCCCGGTACGCCCGAGCGGGCCCGGCTGGAGGCCAGGCTCAAGGAGCTGGCCGAGAACCCGATCGAGCTGCCCATGACCATCGGCGGCGAGAAGCGGCTCGGCGGCGGTGAGCGCTTTGAGGTCGTGCAGCCGCACAACCACAAGGCCGTCATCGGCACCGGCGCGCACGCCACCCAGCAGGACGCGCGGGACGCCATCGACGCCGCCCTCGCCGCCGCCCCGGCGTGGCGCGCGATGTCCTTCGACGACCGCGCCGCGATCATCCTGAGGGCCGCCGAACTCCTCGCCGGTCCCTGGCGCGAGACCATCGCCGCGTCCACCATGCTCGGTCAGTCCAAGACCGCCCAGCAGGCCGAGATCGACGCCCCCTGCGAGCTGGTCGACTTCTGGCGCTTCAACGTCCACTACGCCCGGCAGATCCTCGCCGAGCAGCCCCCGGCCAACTCCCCGGGTGTCTGGAACCGGCTGGACCACCGTCCGCTGGAGGGCTTCGTCTACGCGATCACGCCCTTCAACTTCAGCGCGATCGCGGGCAACCTGCCCACCGCCCCGGCCCTGATGGGCAACGTCGTCGTCTGGAAGCCGTCCCCGACCCAGACCCACGCCGCCGTGCTGCTCATGCGGCTGCTGGAGGAGGCTGGCCTGCCGAAGGGCGTCATCAACCTCGTCACCGGCGACGGCATCGAGGTCTCCAAGGTCGCCCTCGAGCACCGCGACCTGGCCGGCATCCACTTCACCGGGTCCACCAAGACCTTCCAGTACCTGTGGAAGACGGTCGGCAACAACATCGAGAAGTACCGCTCGTACCCGCGTCTGGTCGGCGAGACCGGCGGCAAGGACTTCCTGGTCGCCCACCCGAGCGCCGACCGCGCGGTCCTCAAGACCGCCCTCACCCGTGGCGCCTTCGAGTACCAGGGCCAGAAGTGCAGCGCGACCTCCCGCGCCTACATCCCGGCCTCCATCTGGAACTCCGGGTTCAAGGAGGAGTTCGCCGCTGAGGTCGACGGGCTGACCATGGGGGACGTCACCGACCTGTCCCACTTCATCGGCGCCGTCATCGACGAGCGCGCGTTCGAGAAGAACAAGGCGGCCATCGACCGCGCGAAGGCCGACCCGGCGTGCACGATCGTCGCGGGCGGCACCTACGACGACTCGGTGGGCTGGTTCGTCCGGCCGACGGTCGTCGAGTGCGACGACCCGGAGAACGAGGTGTTCCGCACCGAGTACTTCGGCCCGTTCCTCGCCGTGCACGTCTACGAGGACGACCGGTACGAGGAGATGCTGACCCAGATGGAGTCGGTCTCCGACTACGCGCTCACCGGCTCGGTCATCTCCCATGACCGTGCGGCGGCGGCGTACACGATGGACAAGCTCCGCTACGCGGCCGGCAACTTCTACATCAACGACAAGTCGACCGGCGCCGTCGTCGGCCAGCAGCCCTTCGGCGGCGGCCGCGCCTCCGGCACCAACGACAAGGCCGGCGCCCCGCAGAACCTGCTGCGCTGGACCCTGACCCGCGCCATCAAGGAGACGCTGGTCCCGCCGACCGACTACACCTACCCGCACATGGGCTGAGCCCCGCGGGAACCGAACGGGCCGGGTCTGTCACGGATCCGGCCCGTTCGGCACACTGGCGGTCATGGAGACCGTGATCACGGACGACGGCGTACGGCTGTGGGCGGCGAGGTCGGGTCCGGGGGGCCCGTTGGTGCTGTGTCACGGCGGCCCCGGGCTGTGGGACATGTTCGGTGACCTGGCGGACCTGCTGGCCGACGTCACCCCCGTCGTCCACTGGGACCAGCGCGGCTGCGGACGCTCGCAGCGGGTCGCCGGCCCCTGGACCACCGACCGCTTCACGGCCGATCTGGACGCCGTACGACGGCACTTCGGCCTGGAGCGGATGGCGCTGCTCGGCCATTCCTGGGGCGCGCAACTGGCGTTGAGCTACGCCCTGTCCCGTCCCGAGCGGGTGAGCGTGCTGGTGTACGTGTCCGGCACCGGCATCGGCCCCACGACGGACTGGCACGACGACTACGAACGGGGCCTCCTCGCCCGGCTCGGCGAGCACCCCGAACGGCTCGCCCGCTGGCGGGAGTTGCCCCGGGAGAGCCGGGAACGGGCGGTACTCCAGTGGTCCGTCGAGTTCCAGGACCGGGAGCGGGCCCTGGCGCACGCCGAGCGGATGGCGGATCCCTGGTTCGGTATCGCCGTCGAGTGCGGCAGCGCGCTGAACGCCGAGACGAAACGGACCTGGGGCACGCCCGAGTTGCACGACGCCTGCGCGGCCCTCGACCTGCCGGTACTGATCGTCGACGGCGCCGAGGACATCCGGCCGCGCTCGGCGGTGGACTCGCTGGAGCGTGCCCTGCCCCGGGGGCGCCGGGTGATCCTCCGGGATGCCGGGCATCTGCCGTGGGTGGAGGACCCCGACGGCTTCCGGGACGCGCTGAAGGCGGTGCTGTGAACGCCGGGGACGGACCGGCCTTCCGCCGCGACCTGTACCGGGGGACCGCCCTCGACTACGACCGCTTCCGCGTGCCGTACCCCGGCGAACTGATCGCCGATCTCCTTCGGCGCGGTGCCGCGGACCCTGGTGGCCGGGCCCTCGACCTCGCCTGCGGGACCGGCCAGATCGCTTTCGCCGTACGGGAGTTCTTCGACGAGGTGTGGGCCGTGGACCAGGAACCGGACATGATCGAGGTGGTCCGGGAGAAGGCCGCCGGAGCGACGGATGTGCGGGCGCTGGTCGCGTGCGCCGAGGAACTGGCCGTCCCGGACGGGGCGTTCGACCTGGTCGCGATCGGCAACGCCTTCCACCGGCTGCCCCGGCACCGGATCGCCGAACGCGCCCACGGCTGGCTGCGGCCCGGCGGCCGTCTGGCACTGCTCTGGTCGGAGAGTCCGTGGCGCGGCGCGCTGCCCTGGCAGCGGGACCTGGCCGAGGTCGTCACGCGCTGGATGGACCGGGCGGGAGGGTACGAGCGGATCCCGGCGGGCGCCGAGGAGGAGCGCCGGCGGGTTCCGGACCGGGAGGTGCTGGAGGAGGCGGGGTTCGAGGTCCTCGGCAAGTTCTCCTTCGCGGCCCCGCACACCTGGACGCCCGGGACGCTGGCCGGCAACGTCTTCTCGACGTCGGTGCTGTCCAGGGCGGCCCTCGGCGACCGGGCAGAGGACTTCGAGGCGGACCTGCGGCACGCGCTGAGCCGGCACGCGGGCCTGACCGAGACGATCGACTTCGCGTACGAACTCGGGCGCAGGGCCGCCGGTTAGTCCGACGGCAGGACGAGCACCAGTGCGCCCTCGGTGCGGACCGCCTCGGCGAGCCGGTGGGCCTTGGCCGCCTCCGTCAGGGGTAGTGCCGCCCCGACGTGGACGCGGATGCGGCCGTCCGCGAGGAGGGCGGTGATCCTGGCGAGCCGTTCGCCCGAGGGCTGGGCCTCGACGAGCGCGAACCGCATTCCCCGCGCCTCGACGTCCTCCGGGGCCAGGCCCAGGTCGCCGGGGACCGCGGAGATCAGCAGGCCGCCCGGGCGGAGGGTGCCGAGGGTGCGGGGGCCGTAGTCGCCGCCGATCAGGTCCAGGGCCACGTCGACGTCGTGCACGGCGTCGGTGAAGTCGGCGGTCATGGGGTCGATCAGTACGTCGGCGCCCAGGTCACGCAGGAAGGGGTGCCGGTCGGCGCGGGCGGTGCCGATCACGTACGCGCCCTCCGCCTTGGCCAGTTGCACCGCGGTGTGGCCCACGCCGCCGGCCGCCGCGTGGATCAGCACCCGGGTGCCCGGCCCGACCCGGGCGATGTCGAGCAGGGCGTGCCCGGCGGTGAGGGCGGCCGTCGGGGCGGCGGCCGCGTGGATGTGGTCGAGCGTGGCCGGCTTGGGGGCGAGACGGGCGGCGGGGGCGGTGACATGGCCGGCGTAGGCGCCGGCGTCGATTCTGCCGAAGACCACGTCGCCGGGACGGAAGCGGGTCACGCCCTCGCCGGCCGCCTCCACCACGCCGGAGACGTCGTGGCCCAGGGTGAACGGAGGGTCGCCGTACACGGGGGCCGTTCCGGAGCGCGCCAGCAGGTCGACGGCGTCGACACCCGCTGCCCGGACCCGTACCAGCACCTCGCCCGGGCCGGGTTCGGGCCGCGGCCGCTCCTCGGCCTCCAGTACCTCGGGCCCCCCGAAACGGCGCTGGGTGATCACCTGCGTGCGGGACTGCTGTGGTGCCATCGGGTCTCCTCCGGGGCCGTCGCTTCCCTCCATCGTGGCGCCGACGGACCGGGACGGACACCCCGGGTGACATCGCAGGTCAGCGGGGTGTGACCCGATCCGCCGTCTCAGATAGTAGGAAGTCCGAGTAATTGTGGAGACAGACCGGGTCTCCTCACTTAACTTTGTAGAAGCCGAACGTCTCGCTCGACCAAGCGAATGGCGGTCGTGAGCGCGCCCCGTGCAGGCAACCCCTGCGGCTGCGCTCCCCGCCCAACCGGCGTCTCGTAACCCCTTTTCCGCACTCCCCGATGTCGAAGGAGTCGATTCCCCATGGCCGAGACGACCGCACGCCGCCGAGTCCGTCACACCTCCCGTACGAGCGAGTCCGACCGCAAGAACGCCGCAGCCGCCCTCCAGCGCGCCCTGGACCGCAGGGACAACGGCGGTTCGACCGGTCACTGAACGGCAATACCCCTGATACCGGGAGCCGCACCCGCATGAGGTGCGGCGCGGGCTCATGTCCCGCGCCGCACCTCGAAGTGATCGATGCGCTCACCGCTCTGCGCCAGCGCCGACACCCTGAGCACCGGCCGCGCGCCGCTCTCCGCCTCCACGGACAGCAGCGAGAAGCCCCGGTAGCGCACCCGGGACCACTCCACGCTCTCCGGCTGCTCCGCGTGGGACTTCGTCCACCGGAACGACGGCACGGAGTCGTGCCGCGTCACATGGCCCTCGTAGCTCTCCTTCACCCCGGGCGGGAAGCCGTACAGATCCCGGCCGCCGCCGCCCGCCGTGACGTACACGGTCCCGTCCTTGGTCGGGTCCGTCGACGCGCCGATCGGGACCGCCCTGCCCACCCCGCCGTCGCGGACGGCGTCCGTCCGCTCGTACACATGGTTGTGACCGTTGATCACCAGGTCCACCTGGTGCTTGGCGAACAGCGGCAGCCACTCGGCACGCACCCCGCCGTCGGAGGCGTGCGCGGACGTCGAGTAGGCGCAGTGGTGGAAGAAGACGACGACGAAGTCCACGTCCTTCGCCGAGCGCAGCGCACTCAGCCTGTCGTCCAGCCACCTCGTCTGCTTCCCGCCCGTGTAGCCGAAGTTGGCGGGGATCTCGTACGACACGTCGTTGGCGTCCAGCGCCACGAAGCCGACGTTGCCGTACGTGAACGCGTACACCCCGGGCGCCGTCCGCGCGTCGAAGCCGCTGTCGGGGAGGGACCAGCGGGCGAGCTGGCCGCCGTAGCCGTCCGGTGAGTACCAGGCCTCCATGTCGTGGTTGCCGGTCGTCACCATCCAGGGGACCGATCGCGCGACCGGCTCGTTCTGCTTGAGGAACAGGTCCCAGTAGGCGGGGTCGTAGCCGTCCGACTTCTTTCCCTGGCCGTTGGTGTCGGCGTAGCAGATGTCCCCGGCGTGGAGGTGGAAGGCGGGCTTCCGGCCCAGCAGGACATGGTCGTTGGCGTCCGCGGCCTGGCTGACGCCCTGGTCGCCGAAGGCCGTGAAGACGAACCTCTCGGGGCCGACGGGGGCCGTGCGGAAGCTCGCGATGGTCCTGCGGTGGGCCGGGGCGGCGGGGTCGAGGCCCTCGTGACCGACGCCGTAGTAGTAGGTCGTCCCGGGGCGCAGACCGTCCAGGGCCGCGTGCAGGTAGTACTGCTGCAGCGCCGGTCGCACGCCCGTGACGCCGGGGGTGTGCAGGCCGCGGACCTCGGCCGTGATCCGCCGGCTCAGGTCGTCGGGCCTGAGACCGATGCGCACGAACGGCTTGCGCACCGCGAGGGGCACCTGCCAGGACACCCGCATCTGTGTCTTCGGGTCGGCGCCGAAGGCGAGGTGGCGGCCGAAGGGGGAGACGACGGAGCCGTGCACCGCGGAGGCGGAGGGCGACGGGGTCGTCGTACCCCGCGAACCCGTGCCGCCGCCACCGCAGCCCGCGAGCAGTCCGCCCGCGGCCACCGCGCCGGCCGTCACCAGTGTGCGGCGGGGCATCAGCCTCGTCCGCAGGTACTCGTGCTGCTCGGCCATGCTCATCCGGCGCGCGAGCCGCGGCGGGATGCCGACATCGGGTGTGTCCATGAGAGTGACCCTTCCCGGCGAATCCCAACGGCCGTCATAGGTATGGGTGAACGTGCGGTGACGCGTTGACGCTCCGACACGCGCCGATGTCCGCATGACGGACAGCCCATGTCATCCCATGGGACGAGGAGTAGGGTGCCGACATGTCTCGCAGCATCAATCTCGCAGTGATCCCCGGTGACGGCATCGGCCAGGAGGTCGTGGCGGAAGGTCTGAAGGTCCTCTCCGCCGTCCTTCCGCAGGATGTGAAGCTGGAGACCCAGGACTACGACTTCGGCGCCCGGCGCTACCACGCCACCGGTGAGACACTCACCGACGCCGACCTCGACTCGCTCAAGAAGCACGACGCGATCCTGCTGGGCGCCATCGGCGACCCCTCGGTCCCGTCCGGCGTGCTGGAGCGCGGCTTCCTGCTCAAGCTCCGCTTCGCCTTCGACCACCACGTCAATCTGCGGCCGTCGAAGCTGCTCCCGGGCGTCGACACGCCGCTGAAGGGCGAGCCCGCGATCGACTTCGTGGTCGTCCGCGAGGGCACCGAGGGCCCCTACACCGGCAACGGCGGCACCATCCGCAAGGGCACCGAGCACGAGATCGCCACCGAGGTCTCCGTGAACACGGCCTTCGGTGTCGAGCGGGTCGTCCGGGACGCCTTCGCCCGCGCCCAGGCCCGTCCGCGCAAGAAGCTCACGCTGGTCCACAAGAACAACGTGCTGACCTTCGCCGGACACCTGTGGACGAACACCTTCAACAAGGTGGCCCAGGAGTTCCCCGAGGTCACCACCGACTACATCCACGTCGACGCGGCGACGATCTACCTCGTCACCGACCCGGCCCGCTTCGACGTGATCGTCACCGACAACCTCTTCGGTGACATCATCACCGACCTCGCCGCGGCCGTCTCCGGCGGCATCGGCGTGGCCGCCTCCGGCAACATCAACCCGTCCGGACAGTTCCCGTCGATGTTCGAGCCGGTCCACGGCTCCGCGCCCGACATCGCCGGCCAGGGCAAGGCCGACCCCACCGCCACGGTCCTGTCCGTCGCGCTGCTGCTGCGTCACCTCGGCTACGAGGCCGAGGCCGCCCGCATCGACGAGGCGGTCTCCGCCGACCTCGCCGAGCGCACCGGCAAGTCCGCCCGTTCCACGTCCGAGATCGGCGACGCGCTGGCCGTACGAGTAGCCGGCTGACCCCGCCGCCACTCGAAAACCTTCGAAGCCGCCGGGTCACACCGCACCCGGCGGCTTTTCCCATGCCCCCGCCGGATGCCACCATCATCCCCTGGGCCGCATTTCACGCCGTTTCGTCCACGGACTCCCGCTTGAGATAATCGAACTCGGAGCCGCGGAATGAGGGAATGCTCGGACGTCCTAGCACTGGCCACTGACAGTCACGGGCGTGAGCGCGGCCCGTCACTACACAACCGGTGAAGGACAACCACTCATGACGACGCCCACGATCGAGCTCAAGCCCTCCGCCAGCCCGCTCTCCACCGCCGAGCGCGAGGCGATCCTGGCGAACCCCGGGTTCGGCCGCCACTTCACCGACCACATGGTGACGATCAAGTGGACCGAGGGCCGCGGCTGGCACGACGGCCAGCTCGTCCCGTACGCCCCGATCTCCCTCGACCCGGCCACCATGGTCCTGCACTACGCGCAGGAGATCTTCGAGGGCCTCAAGGCCTACCGGCAGCCCGACGGCTCGGTCGCCACCTTCCGTCCGGAGAAGAACGCCGAGCGCTTCCAGCGCTCCGCGCACCGCCTCGGCATGCCCGAGCTGCCCGTCGAGACCTTCATCGAGGCGTGTGACGCGCTGGTCCAGCAGGACAAGACGTGGGTGCCCGCGCACGGTGGCGAGGAGTCCCTCTACCTGCGCCCGTTCATGATCGCGACCGAGGTCGGCCTGGGCGTGAAGCCCGCCAACGAGTACCTCTTCCTGGTCATCGCCTCTCCCGCCGGCGCGTACTTCCCGGGTGGCGTGAAGCCGGTCTCCATCTGGCTCTCCGAGGACCGCGTCCGCGCCGTCCCCGGCGGCATGGGCGACGCCAAGACCGGCGGCAACTACGCGGCCTCCCTGCTCGCCCAGGCCGAGGCCGCCGCCAAGGGCTGCGACCAGGTCTGCTACCTCGACGCGGTCGAGCACAAGTGGGTCGAGGAGCTGGGCGGCATGAACCTGTACTTCGTGTACGGGGACAGGATCGTCACCCCGTCGCTGACCGGCTCCATCCTGGAGGGCGTCACCCGCGACTCCCTGCTCACCGTCGCCCGCGACCTCGGCTACGCGTCCGAGGAGGGCCGCGTCTCCATCGACCAGTGGCAGACGGACGCCGAGAACGGCACCCTCACCGAGGTCTTCGCCTGCGGTACGGCGGCCGTCATCACCCCCGTCGGCACGGTCAAGCGCGCGAGCGCCGAGTGGCAGCAGGCGGGCGGCGAGCCCGGCGAGGTCACCCTGAAGCTGCGCGAGGCGCTGCTCGACATCCAGCGGGGCACGTCCGAGGACAAGCACGGCTGGATGCACCGGCTCGGCTAGTCGGATGGGCACTGTCTTCCCCGTGCGGGCGTCAGCCGGTTCCGCGCGGCACGGGGAAGGTGTCCTCTGTTTTGAGTGACGCTCAATGTGATGCCCCTCTCGATACTCCCGAGCCGTTCCTATAGAGATGTTCGTCATTTAGAGTGCCGTTCAAAGGAGGACGGCGCCATGAGACTCACCCCCACGGAACGCGACCGGCTGCTGCTCTTCGGGGCCGCCGAGCTGGCCCGGGCCAGAAGGGCGCGCGGCCTCAGGCTCAACGTGCCGGAGGCGACCGCGCTCATCGCGGACACCGTGTGCGAGGCAGCCCGGGACGGGAAACGGCTCACGGAGGCCATCGAGGCTGCGTGCCTTGTGCTCGGCCCCGACGACGTCCTGCCCGGCGTGGCCGACGTCGTCACGGAGGTGCATGTCGAGGCCGTCTTCGACGACGGTTCGCGACTGGCCGTGGTGAGCGACCCGATCGGGGGCGGTCTGGGGCAGGACGCGCCGGGCGCCCTGCTGCCGGGGCCCACGCACACCGACCCCGAGGCGGTCCTGCGGCTCCCCGTCGTCAACACCGCGACCGTGCCGGTCTCGGTCACCTCCCACTTCCACTTCTTCGAGGCCAATCCGCGCCTGGACTTCGCACGCGCCGAGGCCTACGGCATGCGGCTCGCGGTCCCCGCCGGGTCGTCGGTGCGGTTCGGGCCGGGGGAGTCGCTGGAGGTCGGCCTGGTGCCGATCGGCGGCGCCCGGGTCGCCGTCGGCTTCGCCGGGCTCGTCGACGGGCCGCTGGACGCGCCCGGCGCCCGCGAGGAGGCACTGCGCCGCGCCGCCGCCTGCGGCTACCTGGGCGCGCCCGGGGCCGGCGAGCCGGAGCCCCGGAATGGCGCCGGCGTACCGGAGGCGTTCGGCGGGTTGGAGGTGCGGGGTCGGGCTGGGGTATCGGAGGCGGCCGGAGAGTCGGAGGTGCGGGGTCGGGTCGACGCACCGGAGGCGGCCGGAGAGTCGGGGAGCCGGGATGGTGCCGGTGTACCGGAGGCGTTCGGCGGGTTGGATGTCCGGGGTTGGGCCGGGGTACCGGAGGCGTTCGGCGGGTTGGAGGTCCGGGGTTGGGCTGAGGTACCGGAGGCGGCCGGAGAGTCGGAGGTGCGGGGTCGGGCCGACGCACCGGAGGCGTCCGGAGAGTCGGGGAGCCGGGATGGTGCCGGGGTACCGGAGGCGTTCGGGGGGTCGGAGGTCCGGGGTCGGTCTGAAGTACGGGAATTGTTCGGCGGGTTGGATGTCCGGAGTCGGGCCGGCGTGCCGGACGCGTCCGGTGACGAGGAGGTCGGGGGATGAGCCGCCCCGGAGGGCACCCCGCCGAGGCCCGCCGCCTCACCCCGTACGAGTACGCGGCCACCCACGGCCCCCGGGCCGGCGACCGCATCCGGCTCGGCGACTCGGGGCTGACGATCCGGGTCGAGTCCGACTCCCAGCGCTACGGCGACGAGTTCCTCGCCGGCTTCGGGAAGACCGCCCGCGACGGACTGCACCTCAAGGCCGCCGCCGTCCGGGAGACCTGCGACGTCGTCATCAGCAACGTCGTCGTGATCGACGCGGTGCTCGGCATCCGGAAGGTGTCCATCGGGATCCGGGAGGGACGGATCTCGGCCATCGGCCGGGCCGGGAACCCCGACACCCTCGACGGGGTCGACGTCGTGGTCGGCACGGGGACGTCGATCGTGTCCGGCGAGGGGCTGATCGCCACCGCCGGGGCCGTGGACACCCATGTCCATCTGCTGTCGCCGCGTGTCATGGAGGCCTCGCTCGCCTCCGGCGTCACCACGATCATCGGCCAGGAGTTCGGTCCGGTCTGGGGCGTCGGCGTCAACTCGCCGTGGGCGCTGCGGCACGCGTTCAGCGCCTTCGACGCCTGGCCGGTCAACATCGGCTTCCTCGGCCGGGGTTCGTCCTCCCACCCGGCGCCCCTGGTCGAGGCGCTGGCCGAGGGCGGGGCGAGCGGCTTCAAGGTGCACGAGGACATGGGCGCCCACACCCGGGCGCTGGACACGGCGTTGCGCGTGGCCGAGGAACACGACGTCCAGGTCGCCCTGCACAGCGACGGATTGAACGAATGCCTGTCGGTCGAGGACACCCTGCGGGTGCTGGAGGGCCGCACCATCCACGCCTTCCACATCGAGGGCTGCGGCGGCGGACACGTCCCGAACGTCCTGAAGATGGCCGGTGTCCCGAACGTCATCGGCTCCTCCACCAATCCCACCCTGCCCTTCGGCCGGGACGCCGTCGCCGAGCACTACGGCATGATCGTCTCCGTCCACGACCTCAAGCCCGACCTGCCGGGCGACGCGGCGATGGCCCGTGACCGCATCCGCGCCGGGACCATGGGCGCCGAGGACGTGCTGCACGACCTGGGCGCGATCGGCATCACCTCCTCCGACGCGCAGGGCATGGGCCGGGCCGGCGAGACCGTGCGCCGCACCTTCGCCATGGCCGGGAAGATGAAGACCGAGTTCGGCGCGCCCGAGGAGCACGACAACGAGCGCGTCCTGCGCTACATCGCCAAGCTGACCGTCAACCCGGCCGTCGCGCACGGGCTTTCGCACGAGGTCGGCTCGATCGAGGTGGGCAAGCTGGCCGACATCGTGCTGTGGCGCCCGGAGTACTTCGGTGCGAAGCCGCAGCTCGTGCTGAAGTCCGGCTTCCCCGCGTACGGCGTCGTCGGCGACCCCGGCGCGGCCACCGACACCTGCGAACCGCTCGTCCTGGGCCCGCAGTTCGGCGCGCACGGCGCCACCCCCGCCGACATCTCCGTGGCGTTCGTCGCGCGGGCCGCCCTCGACCAGGGCAACGACCGTATGCCGACCCGGCGGCGCAGGGTCGCCGTCCGCGGCACCCGCGGCATCGGACCCGCCGACCTGCGCCGCAACTCCCGTACCGGAGCGGTGGAGGTGGACCAGCGCACCGGGCTCGTCACCCTCGACGGAGAGCCGATCCGCTCCGAGCCGGCCGACTCGGTCTCCCTCAACCGCCTCTACTTCCTTTAAGGACCACCGATGACCGCTGCCGCCGACGGCTTCCGCATGCCCGCCGAATGGGCCCCGCACCAGCGCACCTGGATGGCATGGCCGGGTCCCAACCCGACCTTCGACGACCCGGACGACCTCATCGCCTCCCGTATGGCCTGGGCCTCCGTGGCCCGCGCGATCCTCCGCTTCGAACCGGTGACGGTCGTGTGCGGACCGGGGCAGTCGGCGGCCGCGCAGGCGCTGCTGGGCCCCGGCGTCGACACCGTGGAGCGCGATCTCGATGACGCCTGGATGCGGGACATCGGGCCGACCTTCCTCACCGACGGGCGTGAACTGGCCGCTGTGGACTGGACGTTCAACGGCTGGGGCGCCCAGAGCTGGGCCCGCTGGGAGCACGACGCGAAGATCGCCGCGTATGTGGCGGACCTCGCCGGCTCCACCAGGACGTACGCCTCGAAGCTGGTGAACGAGGGCGGTGCCATCCATGTCGACGGCGAGGGCACCGTCCTGCTCACGGAGACGGTCCAGCTCGGTCCCGAGCGCAATCCGGGGTGGACGCGGGAGGAGGTCGAGGCGGAGATCCACGGGATGCTCGGCACCCGCAGGTCGATCTGGCTGCCGCGCGGTCTCACCGGTGACTATCCTCCGCACGGGTTCGGGACGCTCGGGCACGTCGACATCGTGGCCGCCTTCGCCCGCCCCGGTGTCGTGGTCGCGCACCACCAGCCGGACCCCGCGCACCCCGACCACGAGGTCACCAAGGAGGTCATCGGGCTGCTCAAGGCCCAGACCGACGCGCGCGGGCGGCGGCTCGAGGTCGTCGAGGTCCCCGCCCCGACCATCCTGGAGGCCGACGGCCGCTGGGCCGACTACTCCTACATCAACCACTACCTCTGCAATGGCGGCGTCGTGCTCTGCGGCTTCGACGACCCGCGCGACGAGATCGCGGCCGGCATCTTCCGCCGCCTCTTCCCCGAGCGCACGGTGACCCTGGTGGATGCCCGGACGATCTTCTCCGGTGGGGGCGGTATCCACTGCGTCACCCAGCAGCAGCCGCGGGTGGGCGTCCGGTAGAACGTACGGGTGAACGTGCTGATCTGCGCCGACCACGAAGCCCGGCCGACCGAGCCGCTGCGTGCCCTGCCGGACGTACCGTCCCGGATGGTCGCCGTATGAGCGCGCCCCGGCGCACCCCGGCCCCGCCGCGCGAGCGCATTCTCGCCGCCGCCATGGAGATGATCGCCGAGCGCGGACTGGAGAAGCTGACCATGGCCGCTCTCGGCCGTGAGGTCGGTATGAGCAGCGGGCATCTGATCTACTACTTCGGCTCCAAGGACGAACTGCTGCTGCAGACCCTGGAGTGGAGCGAGGGCCGGCTCGGGGCCGACCGGGGGCGCCTGCTGGGCCGTACCGGACCGGTGCGTGAGCGGATCGACGCGTACGTGGATCTCTACGTCCCCGAAGGGCACCGCGATCCGCACTGGACCCTGTGGCTGGAGGTCTGGAACCGCTCGCAGAACGCCGACGACGACGCCCGCGACCGGCAGGCGGCGATCGAGGGCGTCTGGCACCGGGACCTGGTGGCGCTGATCGCGGAGGGGGTCTCGCGGGGCGAGTTCCGCCCGGTCGACCCGGATCGCTGTGCCGCCCGGCTGCGGGCGCTGCTGGACGGCTTCTCCGTGCATGTGGCCGTGGGCCTGCGGGGCTGGGACCGGGCGCAAGTTCTCCGCCACGTACGGGAGTTCCTGGACGAGAGCCTCCTCGCGGACGCGTGACCTTCCGCCCGGGTTGTACGCAACCAGGCCGATTGACCCTGTGGACAGTGGTGCGCTTGCCTCGAAACAGCCCTCGGCGCGGGGCCGGGGGACAGTGCGTCAACGGGGATCACAGGGGGGAACCATGACCAGAGCCGCCGCATGGCGGAGACCGGCCGCGGGTGTCCTGGGCGCGGCACTGCTGCTCGCGCTCACCGCGACCACCACGTCCGCCGCACCGCACCCACCCCGCGTCCAGCGGGTCAGCACCGCCGCCGACGGCAGCCAGGCCGACGGAGCTTCGAACGACGCCGCGATCAGTGCCGACGGCCGCCGAACCGTGTTCGTGTCGGGTGCGCCGAGCCTTGGCTGCGCGGACTTCTCCCCGTGCCTGCTCGTGAAGGACACGGCCACCGGCACGCTCACCAGGATCGACCTCGGCAGCGGGTACCTCTACAGCTCGCCGATGCCCAGCGCCGACGGAAGCCGCATCGGATACTCGGCCGGGACCCGCTTCCTGGCCCCGTACCTCTACGACCGCGGCACCGGCCGCTCCGAGCGCTTGTGGCCGCAAAGCCCGCCCGGGTTCAACGAGTTGGGCCGCGTGCAGTCGATCAGCCCGGACGGCACCCATGTCGCGTACACCATCGGCAACCGCAACGGCCCCCAGGCGTTCCGGCTGTTGTACGTCCGCGACACGGCCACCGGAACCGACGAGCTGGTCTCACCGGCCGAGGAGGGCCCGAAGCCGGCGGCCTCGGTGAGCGGCGACGGCGAGCGGGTCGCCTACCAGCTCCAGGGCGACGAACAGGACCCGGCCGACGTCTTCGTCAAGGACCGGACGACGGGTGAGCGCGTCCAGATCGACACGGGTCTCGGCGTCGCCGAACTGGTCCGTATCACCGCGGACGGCCGCCGCGTCCTGTTCAACGCCGAGGGCGGGGTCTACGTCCACGACCTGCGCACCGGCACCGCCGAGCGGGTGGCCGAGGGGCGGGCCTTCTCGGCCACGGCGGACGGCCGGTACGCCGTGGTCTCGGGTGACGACGGCGTCCGGGTGCGCGACCTCCTGACGGGCCGGTTCGGGGCCGCCCTTCCGCGGGACGCCCAGGAGGGGCCGGACGCGCTGACCGCCGAGGGACCCTCGGTGGTGTTCAGCTCCGACGCGTCCTCCCTGGTGCCCGGCGACACCAACAAGGAGTCGGACGTGTTCGTCTTCTCCGGCGAGCTCTCCAGGCACCCGGCCCCGATGCCCTCCGTCACCGAACGGATCAGCCTGACCCGGGACGGACAGCAACGGTCCGGGGCGTCCCACGATCCGGTGATGGGCGAGGGCCGGGTCGTCTCCTTCACCTCCGAGAGCGCCCCGGGGAACACCGACGTCTTCGTCAACGCGTTCGGTGACCTCCTCTCCCAGGTGAACTCCGAGACGCAGGTCCCTTCCCACGAGGCAACCCCCTGCTCCAGCGGACGCATGGTCGGCTATGTGGCCCCGAGCGCCTCCGACGGCGCCCCGGAGGTCTTCGTCCGCAACCGCGCGGTCGGCAAACTGAGCGGACTCCACTCCTACCAGGGCGTCCGCTTCACCTGGATGGGTCAGCCCGCCGAGGACCCCACCTGCCAGTGGATCACCTACACGGCCACCCTGCCCGCCACCGCCACCGACCCGCACCCCCGGCCGCGGGTCTACCGCGTCCGTTTCCAGGACGACAGCACCGACCTGGTCAGCGCCCCGACGGGTGAGGCGGCAGGCCACCCGTCGATCAGCTACGACGGCCGCTCCATCGCCTTCGAGCAGGGCGGGAACGTCTACGTCCGCGACCTGGACACAGGTGTCCTGGAGCGGGCCGCCGAGCACGCCTCGGCTCCCTCGCTCAGCCAGGACGGCCGCAGGATCGCCTTCCAGCAGGGCCGTGAGGTCCACGTCCGCGACCTCGGCACCGGGGCGACGACCCGGGTCAGGGGCACGCAGCCCTCGCTCTCCGGGGACGGCACGAGCGTCGCGTACACCTCGCGGGGCTCCGTCTATCTCCTCGACCTCGCCACCCGGCACCGGCAGTTGATCAGCGTCGACCGCTGGGGCGGCCGCAACGACCTCCCGGCCGGCCACCCTGCCGTCAACACCGACGGCACGGTCGTCGCGTTCGAGTCGGCATCACCCGATCTGGTGCGGGGGGACACCAACGGAGTCGCGGACATCTTCCTGCGGACCGTTTCATGACAGGCGGCATCGGATCCGCCCGCCCCGTCGCGTCGTCCGTCACCTGATGTGATCGACCGAATCCTGAGACAACGGTGAGCGGAGCGCGGAGGCTGTGCCAGACTGCCTCCGTGCTCTCGTTCGCCATGATTATTGGCAGCAGGCGCGCCGGTCCGCAGTGACCGCCACGTACGACCAGGTACGGGCGGACACCGTCGTCCTCGACCCGCGCGCAGACCTCTCGCACCCGCGAGAGGTTTTTCGCTTTTCTGGCCCACCTTCAGCCGGAGGCAAAGCGCGAGGGATCACGGGAGGACGGTGGAGCCGGTCATTCCGGTAACGACATATCCACTGGGATCCAACACAGGAGCCTTGACACCATGACCGCAACCAGCGAGCTCGACGATTCGTTCCACGTCTTCGACACCACCCTGCGCGACGGCGCGCAGCGCGAGGGCATCAACCTCACCGTCGCCGACAAGCTCGCGATCGCACGGCACCTGGACGACTTCGGCGTGGGCTTCATCGAGGGCGGCTGGCCCGGCGCCAACCCGCGGGACACCGAGTTCTTCGCGCGTGCCCGCCAGGAGATCGACTTCCAGCACGCCCAGCTCGTCGCGTTCGGCGCGACCCGCCGCGCCGGCGCCAAGGCGAGCGAGGACCCGCAGGTCAAGGCGCTCCTGGACTCGGGCGCCCAGGTGATCACCCTGGTGGCCAAGTCCCACGACCGCCACGTCGAACTCGCGCTGCGCACGACCCTCGACGAGAACCTCGCCATGGTCAGTGACACGGTGTCCTTCCTTGCCTCCCAGGGCCGTCGCGTCTTCGTCGACTGCGAGCACTTCTTCGACGGCTACCGGGCGAACCCGGAGTACGCGAAGGCGGTCGTACGAGCGGCATCGGACGCCGGCGCCTCCGTCGTCATCCTGTGCGACACCAACGGCGGCATGCTCCCGGCCCAGGTCCAGGCCGTGGTCTCGACGGTCCTCGCCGACACCGGCGCCCGCCTGGGCATCCACGCCCAGGACGACACGGGCTGCGCGGTCGCCAACACCCTCGCCGCCGTGGACGCGGGCGCGACCCACGTCCAGTGCACGGCCAACGGCTACGGCGAGCGCGTCGGCAACGCCAACCTCTT
Organism: Streptomyces sp. NPDC005799; assembly: GCF_040630525.1. Taxonomy (NCBI): domain Bacteria; kingdom Bacillati; phylum Actinomycetota; class Actinomycetes; order Kitasatosporales; family Streptomycetaceae; genus Streptomyces; species Streptomyces sp. NPDC005799. The sequence goes on along the minus strand of NZ_JBEXXQ010000028.1, from coordinate 9,834 downwards.
CCCCGTGGTCGCGGCCCTGGAGCTGAAGTACGGCAAGAAGGTCCTCCCCGAGGGCAGGCTCCGCGAGATGACGAGGATCTCGCACGCCATCGCTGAGGTCGTCAACCTCACGCCCTCCACCCACCAGCCCTACGTGGGCGTCTCGGCCTTCGCCCACAAGGCGGGCCTGCACGCATCCGCGATCAAGGTCGACCCGGACCTGTACCAGCACATCGACCCGGAGCGGGTCGGCAACACCATGCGGATGCTGGTCTCCGACATGGCGGGCCGCGCCTCGGTCGAGCTCAAGGGCAAGGAACTCGGCGTCGACCTGGGCGGCGACCGCGAGCTGGTGGGCCGGGTCGTGGAGCGGGTGAAGGAGCGCGAGCTCAAGGGCTACACCTACGAGGCGGCCGACGCCAGCTTCGAACTGCTCCTGCGCGCCGAGGTCCAGGGCAAGCCCCTGCGCTACTTCCAGGTCGAGTCCTGGCGGGCGATCGTCGAGGACCGCCCCGACGGCACGCATGCCAACGAGGCCACGGTCAAGCTCTTCGCCAAGGGCGAGCGCATCGTCGCCACCGCCGAGGGCAACGGCCCGGTCAACGCCCTCGACCGCGCCCTGCGGGTGGCGCTCGAGAAGATCTACCCCCAGCTCGCCAAGCTCGACCTGGTCGACTACAAGGTCCGCATCCTCGAGGGCGTCCACGGCACCGAGTCCACCACCCGCGTCCTGATCTCCACCTCCGACGGCGCGGCCGAATGGTCCACGGTCGGCGTCGCGGAGAACGTGATCGCCGCGTCCTGGCAGGCCCTGGAGGACGCTTACACCTACGGGTTGCTGCGGGCCGGGGTGGAGCCCGCGGAGTAACTCCACCGGTCGGCGGGGGCCTTCGTCCGGCGAGGCTCCCGCCGCGGCGCCCCGCGTCCACGACCGGAACGGGGCGGCTGTCGCCGTCTTGACTGTTCCCTGCGTCACTCGTTAACTCACGGTGTGAACTAAGTCATCTGCGAGACACGAGAGTTGAGGGAAGGTCATGCGAAGAACCGCCCTGCTCGTCTCCACCGCCTTGCTCACCGCCCTGCTGCCCTTCGCCGTCGCCCGGGCGGCCGACAACGACCCACCGCCCGTCCCCGTCGACCGCTTCGAGGGCGAGGTCCCCTTCGCCTCCCAGCCCGCCGAGGGCATCTTCACCTGGGGCGGTGACAGTGACGACCCGCCGGCGCTCCGGCTGGCCGCGAGATCCGACGCCCCCGAGGGCGCGAAGGTCCTCGCCGGTACCTACGACATCAGCGCCTACGGCGGCTTCACCCACGACTACGCGGCCGACGCCCCCGCCCACGACTGGTCCTCCCACCAGGGCATCCGCTTCTGGTGGGACGGCCAGGACAACGGCAGGAAGATCGCCTTCGAGATCAAGGACGGCGGCGCCGACGGCGAGGCCTCCGAGCTCTGGACGACCTCCTTCACCGACGACTTCACCGGCTGGAAGCAGATCGAGATCCCCTTCACCGACTTCGTCTACCGCACCGACTACCAGCCCGTCGGGGGCATCGACCACGTCCTCGGGCTCACGCAGATGTGGGGCTACGCCCTCACCCTCCCGGTCGGCGTCAAGGGCGAGTTCGCCATGGACGACGTCGAGTTGTACGGCAGGGCCGACCAGTCCCTGCGGGCGAGCGTCACGACCGACTCGACCGTCCACCCGGTGCGGGAAGGCGGCACGGCCACCGTCAAGGTCACCCTCGCCACCACCGGGTCCGCCCCTGTCGACGACCCCGTCACCGTCCACTACGAGACCGCCACCACCGGCACCGCCACCCCCGGCAAGGACTACACCCCCGTCTCCGGCACCCTCACCTTCCCCGCGGGCACCGCCTCCGGCGCGACACGCACCATCACCGTTCCGACCCTGAAGGACCGGTCCGCCGAGACGGCCGAGACGATTCCGCTGAAGCTCACCGTCACCGGGGCGAAACCGCCCGCCGAGACCCCGCAGATCGTCATCGACGCGCACGGACTGCCGTATCTCGACGCCAAGCTGCCCGTCAGGAAGCGCGTCGCCGATCTCCTCTCCCGGATGTCCCTGGCGGAGAAGGTCGGTCAGATGACCCAGGCCGAGCGCGGGGCGGTCGGAGAGGGCGCCGACGTCACGACGTACGACCTCGGCTCGCTGCTCTCGGGCGGCGGCTCCACCCCGACGCCCAACACCCCGGCCGCCTGGGCCAGGATGATCGACGGCTTCCAACTCCGCGCCCGAGCGACCCGCCTGCAGATCCCGCTCATCTACGGCGTCGACGCCGTCCACGGCCACAACAACCTTGCCGGCGCCACGATCATGCCGCACAACATCGGCCTCGGCGCCACCCGGGATCCCCAACTCGCCGAGCGGACCGGCGCGGTGACAGCCAGTGAGGTCCGCGCCACCGGCATCCCCTGGGACTTCGCGCCCTGCCTGTGCGTCTCCCGCGACGAACGCTGGGGCCGCGCGTACGAGTCCTTCGGCGAGGACCCGGCCCTCGTCCAGTCCATGGAGACGATCATCCAGGGCCTCCAAGGCGCCCCGAACGGCCGGGACTTGAAGGACGACGACAAGGTCCTCGCCACCGCCAAGCACTTCGTCGGCGACGGCGGCACCGAGTACGGCTCCTCCACCACCGGCACCTACACCATCGACCAGGGCGTCACCAGGGTCACCCGGCAACAGCTCGAGGCCGTCCACCTGGCGCCGTACCGGACGGCCGTCGACCGTGGCATCGGCACCGTCATGCCCTCGTACTCCTCGCTCGACATCCTCGGCGACGGACAGGGCCCGGTGAGGATGCACGCCCGCGGCGACATGATCAACGGGGTTCTCAAGGGCCGTATGGGCTTCGACGGGTTCGTCATCAGCGACTGGAACGCCATCGACCAGCTCCCCGGCGACTACCCGGCGCACGTGCGCACCGCGGTCGACGCGGGCGTCGACATGATGATGGTGCCGTACGGCTACAAGGACTTCAGCGCGACCCTGGCCGACGAGGTCGAGGCGGGCCGGGTCAGCGAGAAGCGGATCGACGACGCCGTGTCGCGCATCCTCACCCAGAAGTTCCGGCTCGGCCTCTTCGAGCATCCGTACGCCGACACCACGGGCGCCTCCCGGATCGGTTCCGCCGCGCACCGGGCCGTCGCCCGGCAGGCGGCCGCCGAGTCGCAGGTGCTGCTGAAGAACGCGCACGGAGTCCTCCCGCTGAGGAAGAACCAGAAGGTCTACGTCGCCGGGTCCAACGCCGACGACCTCGGCAACCAGACCGGCGGCTGGACCATCACCTGGCAGGGCGCCTCCGGCACCCACACCCAGGGCACCACCATCCTCGACGCGATGCGCAAGGACGGGGACGTCACCTACTCCAAGGACGCCTCCGCGCCCACGGCCGGGTACGACGTCGGCGTGGTCGTCGTCGGTGAGACCCCGTACGCCGAGGGTGTCGGAGACGTCGGCAACGGCCACGACCTCCAGTTGTCGGCCGCCGACCAGGCGGCCGTCGACAAGGTGTGCGCGGCCATGAGGTGCGCGGTGCTGATCGTCTCCGGGCGCCCCCAGCTGATCGGCGACCGGCTCGGCCGGATCGACGCGCTGGTGGCCTCCTGGCTGCCCGGCACCGAGGGCGACGGAGTGGCCGACGTCCTCTACGGCAAGCGGCCCTTCACCGGCCGGCTCCCCGTCACCTGGCCCAGGTCCGAGGCCCAGCTGCCGATCAACGTCGGCGACGCCTCGTACGACCCGCAGTTCCCGTACGGCTGGGGCCTCACGACCGGGACCAAGGTGCCGTCGGGCGGCGCGGCCACGCTGAAGGCGCTCGGCAGCGCGGCGGCGGCCGCCGAACGCGCCGGGGCGGAGGCGACCGGCCGCGCGCTCGTCACCAAGGCCCGGCTGATCGTCCAGGAGAAGGTGGGCCAGGGCATCACGGCGACGATCGCGAAGCCCTTCGCCGACGCGGACCACCTCTCCCTCACCGGGCGGTACGGGGCGGCCGTACAGAAGCTGACCGAGGCCTACCGGGCCGGCTGAGGGAGGCCGTCACCTGCACGGAAGACCAGTTTTGGGAGGCTTCGGGTAGCTTCGAACCATGAAGGCCGTCGCTTGGACCCGAAGCCTCCCAGGGCTGCTGGTGGCCCTGTTGCTCGCCGCGCTGACCGTCCTGTCGGCCGGCGCGCCGCCTGCCTCGGCCGACACCAGCGTCTCCACGATCGCCGAGGCGCTGCGCAAGAGCCCCGTCTATGTCGATCCCGCGGCCTCCGGGCAGTTGTCGAAGGCCGACGCCGACGCTCTCGCCAAGGAGATCAAGGACGCCGGCAAACCGCTCTTCGTCGCCGTCCTCCCGGCCGGATACCCCACGCAGGACCTCTTCCGGAACCTCCGTACCGCCACCGGAATCACGGGCCTGTACGCGATCCGCCTGGGCGGGCGCTTCGACGCCCGCGCCGACTCCTCGGTCCTGCCCCGCACCGCCGTGGAGAACCTGGTCACCAGCGTGCGGCCCGAGAGGGACACGCAGACCCAGCTGACCGACTTCTCCGACCGCGCCCTGGTCAACATGGGCGGTACGGCACCACCGGGCTGGCGGTCCCGGACCTCCGGCGGCGGGGTGTCGGCCACCGCGCTGATCGCCGCGGGCGCGGTGCTGGTCGCCGGGGGCGGGGGAGCGTACGCGTTGGTACGACGGAACAGGCGCCGGCGGGTGGAGCAGCAGCGGGCCGCGCTGGAGCGGCTGCGGGTCGTCGTGGACGAGGACATCACGGCGTTCGGCGAGGAGCTGGACCGGCTCGACTTCCACCCGGCGGAGGCGGGCGCGGACGACGCGATGCGCGCCGACTACGAACGCGCCCTGGACGCCTACGAACAGGCGAAGTCGTCGATGGCGGCCGCGCGGAAGCCCGAGGACGTCCGGTCCGTCACCCAGGCCCTGGAGGACGGCCGCTTCAGCCTCGCCCAGCTCGCCGCCCGCCGCGAGGGGCGTCCGCTGCCCCAACGCCGGCCGCCCTGCTTCTTCGACCCCCGCCACGGTCCGTCCGTCGCCGACGCCGCCTGGACGCCCCCGGGCGGCGCCCCGCGCGAGGTGCCGGTCTGCGCGGCCGACGCGACCCGCATCGCCGACGGCCGCGACCCGGTCATCCGCGAGGTCGACACCGACTACGGCCGCCGCCCCTACTGGGACGCGGGCCCGGCTTACGGCCCCTGGGCGGGCGGCTACTTCGGCGGCGGGCTCCTGCCCGGTCTCCTCGTCGGCACCCTCCTCGGCAGCATGATGGCGACCCCGTCCTACGCGGCCGGCTACGGCACCGGCTACGGCGACTTCGACGCATACGGCCCCGGCGGCTACGACGGCGGAGACGTCTCGGGCGCGGACTTCGACTCCGGCGACTTCAGCGGCGGCTTCGGCGACGGGGGAGGGGACTTCGGGGGCGGGGGCGACGGAGGGGACTTCGGCGGGGGGTTCTGAGGGGCGAGGGGTTCTGAGGGGCGGGGGTTCAGACCTCTTCGCCCGGCCCGTCGACCTCCGCGTTCGCCAGTCGCTCCATCACTTCCGCCGCCAGCGATCGAGCGCCTCGCGGGAGCCTGCGTGGGCACGCTGCTCGCGGTGGGGGTGGCGGCGGCCGGCGTCACGGGGCACGCCTCGGTCGCGCCGATGTTCGCCGTCCTCACGGTCGCGCTGTGCCTGCGCCCCTTCAACTACGCGTACTGGGCCGCCGGCATGACCTGCGCCCTGTCCCTCCTCCTCGGCTACTTCGGCCAGGACGCCCAACACCTGCTGCCGACCCGACTGGAGGGCAGCGCCGTCGGCGCGGCCCTGTCGATCGCCTCGGCCTGGTGGCTGCTGCCGATACGCCGCAGACGCCCCACCCCGACACGGGCCGAGATACGACCGAGCGAGAGCCGAGCCGTATAGGACGGGAACTGGCCTACTGGCCCCCTACCCTCCCCCCATGACCACCCCCGCGCTCCCGGACCCGCTGCCCTTCGCCTCCGTCGCCGAGCTCGACGCGTGGCTGGACGTTCATCCCGCGCCGCATCCCGGGCTCTGGGTGAAGGTCGCCAAGAAGGGGGCCGGGATCGTCTCCGTCGACTGGGTCGAGGTCAATGACGTCGCCCTCTGCCACGGCTGGATCACCGGGCAGCGCAAGGCACTTGACGAAAGGTACTTCCTGCAGAAGATCACGCCGCGACGGCCCGGCAGTCTCTGGTCGATGGTCAATGTGCGCCGCGTGGCGGAACTGACCGCCGCCGGGCGTATGCGGACCGCCGGACTCGCCGAGGTGGCCGCCGCCCAGGCCGACGGGCGGTGGGCGGCGGCGTACGCCTCCCAGCGTGAGGCCGCCGTGCCCGAGGACCTCGCGGCGGCACTGGAACGCGACCCCGAGGCCCGAGCCGCCTTCGACGCCCTCGGCCGGACCGACCGTTACCAGGTGATCTTCGCCCTGCTCACGGCCCGTACCCCCAAGGGCAGGGCGGCCAGACTGGCGGCCGCCCTGGGCCGGCTCCGTACGGCGACACCGCCCGCGCGGGCCTGACGATTCAGGCGGTCTTGATCGCCGAGATGTCGAAGTTCAGCTTGATCTTGTCGGACACCAGCACGCCACCCGTCTCCAGGGCCGCGTTCCAGGTCAGGCCCCACTCGGAGCGCTTGATCTCCGCCTTGCCCTCGAAGCCGACGCGCTCGTTGCCGAAGGGGTCCTTCGCGGCGCCGTTGAACTCCAGGTCGATGGTGATCGGCTTGGTCGTGCCGAGGATCTCCAGGTCACCGGTGATGCGGTAGTCCTCGCCACCGAGCGACTCCGCCTTGGTGGAGCGGAAGGTCATGGTGGGGAACTCTTCGGTCTTGAAGAAGTCCGCGCTCTTCAGGTGCCCGTCCCGGTCCGCGGACCCGGTGTCGATGCTGTCCATCTTGACGTCGATGGAGGCCGTCGACGCGGACGGGTCCGCGCCGTCCAGGTGCAGGGTCCCGCTGAAGTCGTTGAACTTGCCCTTGACGTTGGTGACCATCGCGTGCCGGACGGTGAAGCCGATCGTGGAGTGGGCCGCGTCGATGGTGTAGTCGCCGGTCAGTGCGGTGAGATCGTTCGCCATGTCATGCTCCTTGGAGGTGATGTTGAATGTTGAACTACCCAACGGGAACGACCGTAGACCTATTCCCTTGCGGGTTCAACATCATCCGCGAAGTGTTGGCGAGACGGCCATGAGCTTCACCCGCAGGGGCCGTCCAGCTCGCGACCGCCGCCCCGGCCGCCGTACGCCGCCCGCCTCGCCCGCACCGGTGAACTTGCCCGCGCCACCATGGCCCCCACCCCCACCTCCCTCTGGCCCGGCCACCCCGCCGACCCCGCCCTCCTCGCGGACCTCCCGCGCGGCCTCGGCAGCCGGTGGGACTGGCAGATCGGCAGCCCGCGCCTGCTGATGGACATCACGGCCGTCCTGTACGACCACCTCGGCGACGCCCGTCTTGTCGCAGGCCGGCACCGCGGGTCCCCTGGCCGCCTCCGCCGGCGCGAGCGTCCTGGTCCGCCGCGGGGCCGGACCGCTACCCTCTCCGTCGGCGAACCCCCTCGAACGGGTGAACCCGGCGAGATCATCTGGGACCACCCGGTGCGCGGGGTGTCGTGGGCCGACGGCTCGGTCGAGATCCTGGCCAAGGGCCCTTGCCTGAGGGTGCGCGTTACCCCAGGCGTGTCATGTGCGACGCAGCGATGTGAGCTGACTCTCGGCTGACGGCTTTGTGCGACCCCTACAAGCCCAGGGCCCTCTGAGCAGTCGGAACGCCTGCATGCCCCTCGGGTTCTGTTCAGTGGTACCAGGAAAACGGCCCGGAGACTGTACGGAGTCGACGGCTCGCTTTCCTCGGTGTCCTTCGTAAGGTCACTACATGACCGTTTTGGATGAGGCGCCGAGTGAGTCGACGGGTGAGCCGACGGACGCGCGCGGGCGGGTCGCCGAGCTGCACGAGATCCGTGCGCAGGCGCTGGCCGGCCCGAGCGAGAAGGCGACCGAGGCGCAGCACGCCAAGGGCAAGCTGACCGCCCGGGAGCGCATCGAGCTGCTGCTGGATGCGGACTCCTTCCGGGAGGTCGAGCAGCTGCGCCGGCACCGCGCCACGGGTTTCGGCCTGGAGGCCAAGAAGCCGCACACCGACGGTGTGATCACCGGCTGGGGGACGGTGGAGGGCCGGACGGTCTTCGTCTACGCCCACGACTTCCGCATCTTCGGCGGCGCGCTGGGCGAGGCCCACGCCACGAAGATCCACAAGATCATGGACATGGCCATCGCGGCCGGTGCCCCGCTGGTCTCCCTGAACGACGGCGCGGGCGCCCGTATCCAGGAGGGCGTCTCCGCCCTGGCCGGCTACGGCGGCATCTTCCAGCGCAACACCAAGGCATCCGGCGTCATCCCGCAGATCTCGGTGATGCTCGGCCCGTGCGCCGGCGGCGCGGCCTACAGCCCCGCCCTCACCGACTTCGTCTTCATGGTCCGCGAGACCTCGCAGATGTTCATCACCGGCCCGGACGTGGTCAAGGCGGTCACCGGCGAGGAGATCACCCAGAACGGCCTGGGCGGCGCGGACGTGCACGCGGAGACCTCCGGTGTGTGTCACTTCGCGTACGACGACGAGGAGACCTGCATCGCCGAGGTGCGCTACCTCCTCTCCCTCCTCCCGCAGAACAACCGTGAGAACCCCCCGCGGGTGGAGCCCACGGACGCGGTCGACCGCCGCTCCGACGTCCTGCTGGACCTGGTCCCGGCCGACGGCAACCGCCCGTACGACATGGCCAAGGTCATCGAGGAGATCGTCGACGACGGGGAGTACCTGGAGGTCCACGAGCGCTGGGCGCGGAACATCATCTGCGCGCTGGCCCGGCTGGACGGCCAGGTCGTCGGCATCGTGGCGAACCAGCCGCAGACCCTCGCCGGGGTGCTGGACATCGAGGCCAGCGAAAAAGCTGCGCGCTTCGTCCAGATGTGTGACGCTTTCAACATCCCGATCGTCACCTTCCTGGACGTCCCCGGGTTCCTCCCGGGCGTCGACCAGGAGCACGGCGGCATCATCCGCCACGGCGCGAAGCTGCTCTACGCCTACTGCAACGCGACCGTGCCGCGGATCTCGCTGATCCTGCGCAAGGCGTACGGCGGTGCCTACATCGTCATGGACAGCCAGTCCATCGGTGCGGACCTGACATACGCGTGGCCGACGAACGAGATCGCCGTGATGGGCGCCGAGGGTGCCGCCAACGTCATCTTCCGGCGGCAGATCGCCGAGGCCGAGGACCCCGACGCCATGCGGGCCCGCATGGTCAAGGAGTACAAGTCCGAGCTGATGCACCCGTACTACGCGGCCGAGCGCGGCCTGGTCGACGACGTCATCGACCCGACCGAGACCCGCGAGGTGCTCGTCCGCTCCCTCGCCATGCTGCAGACCAAGCACGCCGACCTGCCCTCCCGCAAGCACGGCAACCCCCCGCAGTAACCCAGCGGACCCTCCGCGACACCCTCGCGGAAACCTCTCTCACGGAGACTGAGACCTATGAGCACCCCTGACATCCGCGTCGAGAAGGGCCACGCCGACCCCGAGGAAGTCGCCGCCATCACGGCCGTCCTCCTGGCCCGCGCTGCCGCCCAGCCCGCCACCGAGCCCACTCACCGCGGTCGCCAGAAGGCCGGCTGGCGCCGCCTGGAACGCGAGGGCGGCTTCCGAGCCCCGCACAGCTGGCGCTGAGCCCCGAGCACGCAGAAGGGCCCCTCCCGGCCGGGAGGGGCCCTTCTGGGTGGGCGGGGGGGACGTCATCGGGCCCAGACAAAGGGGGCCCCACCCGGCCGGGGGGGGCCC
>NZ_JBEXXQ010000027.1:108348-135871 GCF_040630525.1 Streptomyces sp. NPDC005799 | reverse complement strand
GAGGCCCTACTTGTATGCGCCGAGCACTCCACGATCACCTGATCGGGACTCCCGTTCGATCGACAAGCCTCAAGATCGGAACGACAACAGCCACTGAGGTCGTCCCTTTCCCCCAGACCCTGCATGATCCGGTCGTTCATCTCCTGCTCCTGGCCGTCGATGCACTTGGCGTAGATCTTCAGCTTGCCGCATTCCGGGCACTGCTGTGTCGTCTCTCGGCCGACAGCGGGCATCACGGTTCCCCCTCCTCCGCGGCCCCTCCCCGAGCCGCTACCGCTGGTACGGACCGATCTGATCACACGGCGGAACCACGGTGAAAGCGCGGTCGGCCGTATCGGACGAACCGTGATTGCGCCGCAATCGTTCGAGGGACAGAGGAGGCGGCAGGTCTTGCAGCTACTACGTCGCGTCAGACCCGTGCCAGATCGTGCGGAGAACGACGAGGAATGGGCTACACCTGCAGTAATCCTGGACTCCCCGGCGCTACCAGAGCAGACGTCGGGTGCCCCGCCGTCGTGTTCTCCTGACGCCGTGTTCAGACCCGCTGCAATCGGACTCGCCAGCAGCACAGCCGCCTCAGGACGAACGGACCCGGGCTGCATCAGCCCGTCACCGAAAACGTTGACGTCGGCGACCAGGCCGGGGAAGTCCGAGTCCAGCCCGAGCAACACAAGCTGACCAGTCAGAGCGCCGGCCGCTTGGCCGCTCGCGAGTGCCAGACGCAGGATTTCGGCGAGGCGCTCAGCCGTGGCGGGGGACACTCGCCCGAGTTCGGGGGGCCGTGTCGGGAGGGGTTCTCTGGGCGCAGGTAGGCGAAGTCCTTCTCCAGGCCGGTGCGAACAAGGGCGTCTCGCACTGCGGGGCGGATGTCGTACGACGGCTGCCGTCAGGGCCTGGCACAGCGGTACTTGCTCCAGGCTTTCCCGTTGGCCCAGGACGCGAACGACCGTCGGCTCGCCGGAAGCATCCTGTCCGCCATGATTCGGCAGGGGACGCTCGTCGGTCGCTATGGACCGGCCGCGACGCTGGCCCGTGCGCCGCTAGTTGGCAATGTGGCAGCGGGACCGGGTGGCGTGGTTCAAGGTGGTACGGAGGTCCCGGAAGAGTGGCTCGGGGCGAGTAGCCCGCTCGTGTCGGACGGTCGTCAGCGCAGGTTCCGGGTCCGGCGGCGGTGCATGATGGCGAGCGTGCCCGCGCCGGTGACGAGCGCCGTGGCGGCCAGGCCCGTGATCGGCAGCGCGGTGGACCCGGTCGCTGCCAAGCTGCCGCCGTTCGCCGTGGTGCCGTCGTCGCCGGTCGACGACGACCCGCCCGCCGATCCGCCCGAGCTGCCCGTCGAGCCCGTCGGCCCTCCTCCCGTGACGTCCAGCGTGATGTCGGCCTTGTCGTTGGCCTTGTCGGGGTCGAATGGCCGCGGTTCGGTGCTCAGTGCGATCGAACCCTTGGCATGTGGAACCCGCTTGTCGATCTTGAGCTGGAATGTGTAAGGCTGTCGGCCGCCCTCGTTGAGAGCCGGCTGGATCATGCCGCAGTGGTATGCCTTGCCCTTGGCCTGGCAGAAGATGCCGCGCTTGACGACGGACGTTCCGGCGGGCGGCGTGATCACCACGCTTACGGACCGCTCCCCCTGCTTGGTCATGACCCAGGCGGGCCCGGCGTTGATGAACTCCACCTTCATCGTCACCGTTTCACCTACGCTCCCCTTCAACGCGGCACCCGTCACCTGGAAGTCAGCCGTGTTGACGGAGGTGACGGGCACAGCGACGTAGGGCGCGGACCCCTCGCCACCTGACTGCTTTTCGACCAGTTTCACCGCCGGTGCGGTTCCCCGCACCGGCGGACTGCCGTTCTCGTCCGCCAACGGATCACCTTCCCCGACACGCAAGTTCAGTTCGTCCTTGAGTGCACGATTCAGGACCTTGACACGGAGAGGGGTCTCGGTCGTGTAGACGACGCCCGGCTTCACCGGCTGGTCGAAGGCGCACATCGCGGTCCACCTCTCCTGCAACTCGTCGTAGGGGAGGATGTGCTGTGTCTGGCAGTTGGAGGGAACCTCCGCGTAGTCGAGCCCTCGGGTGACGGCGTAGGTGACCCACACCTTCTCAGCGGTTGTGGTGCCCTTGTTCGCCACGGTGACCGGCACATCGAAGGTGCTCCCCGGTTTCATCCCGTCGATCGGTCTGATGCCTCCAACGACCAGGGCGGGTCCGGTTTCATCGGCGAAGGCGGCGGGAGCCCCCGCCAGCACGATCAAGCCGGCAGCACCGAGGGCGGCAAAGGAAGCGCGGGAGGCGCGACGGCTGTGCGGGGGCATCGGCATGGAGAGAACCTCTGTTGGAACGCCAGCGAAACGGACGGTGTTCTCCAGAGGAACACCCCTTCGCTCCCTAGACTCCTGACAGTCCCGAACAGTTGCACGCCCCATGCCTCATCCGTCTCGCGATCCCTCTGGGGAACGCCAGCCGCGCTCCGATGTCGCCATTTGCGATGGTTGACGCTTCGTCGCTGACCTGCCCATATTCGGCGTTGCAGGGGGCGCCTGCCTCCGCGGACAAGCTGGTCGGACGCCGGTGGCCACGCGTAGGTACACAGGAGCGCGCCCTCCGGCTCACGCTCCTGGCCATACGTCCGTGCGCCTGCTCTCGCCTGGAGACAGCGGCTCCTGGGACGGACATCCTGGATACTTCCGTCCAGTTCGGGCGGTAAGGGCAGGGGGAGGACCGGAATGTCACGTGTGCGACTGCGTCGAGGTAGAGCGATCAGCCTTGTCTGGGCGTTGGTGATGAGTGCAGCGATCGTTGTGCCGATCGGTGGTGCCACACCGGCCGCCGCGGCCAACTGGTGGACTTGTCCAGCGGGTGGCAACCCGAACGCGTGGGACCCGCGCTACACGTCGGTGGCCGGTACCGCCGGGGTCTGGTGGCGGAAGATCGAACTGCGTTATCACAGGGGCACCCGGTGCGCCTGGGGCCACATCGCCAACGGCTCGCCTGGCGACGCGGTCTGGGTCGACTGGTCCGCCAACAGGGGGCAGACCTGGAAGCAGTTGGATGTGACCAGGATCCCGCGAGGCCGTCGCGAGACGTACACCGTCGCCCACAACGATGCCGGGTACGTGATGCGGGCGTGCGGCAAGGCGGGGAACCGGGCGGAGATCGCCTGCACCCGTTGGTACTAGGTCGTCGCGAGACCCTCAGTTCGGGGTGTGGGCACGGCCTCTCCATGGCTCGCACCGTTGGTGTGCACCGCGGCGGAGTGCGGCAACCTCAGTCGGCGTCAGCGATGTTGGGCGGCCGCGGTGGGGCCCACTCTGCTGGTGGGGGACCTGGTGACGGCGTACCGATTGGGCGTTGCCGAGAAGCGGCGGGCGCCCTGGATCGCTGCGGGCTCACGGTGCTCGGCCAGGGCGAGCACCGTGAGCCGCCCCATGTTCTGGTCGCAGCCGAAGCCGTGAGCCAGTACCACCGTCGGCACCTGCGCGTCGCCGATGACGGTCACATGGTTTCTGCGCACGATGTCCATGCCCGGCAGTCGCTCAAACCCCGTCCGCATCCTGTGAACCGCCTCCGGGTCCCCCGACCGGGCCTCGGACACCTCGCCGAAAGCCTGTGAGAAAGGCAAGCGGTTGATCGCCTTTTTGGGGGTAACCGGGAGAGCAAGAGTGGTAACCCGTATAGGAGGCCATGATGATCGCTCTGGGCGTCATCCTTCTCATAGTCGGTTTTCTGACCGGCGTCTCGATCCTGTGGACCCTCGGGATCATCCTGCTGGTGGTCGGCGCCGCCCTCTGGCTCATGGGGTCCATGGGTCACGCCGTCGCCGGTCGTCGACACTATTGGTGAATGCGCAGCGGACGCCTGGGGACGAGGAGACGCGAGCATCAGGTGTGCTGATCAGGCCTGCGCATCGGGTGTGCGCATCAGGTGTGCTGATGAGACGCACTGATCAGCCGGCGAACTGATCAGGCGGAGCGCTTTCGGGCCGCCGTCTTTTTCGCTGCCGTTTTCGTCGCCGTTTTCTTGGCGGTGGTTTTGGCTGCGGTTTTGGCGGTGGTCCCTTTCTCCGCGGACTTCGCCGTCGATTTCGTCGCCGTCTTCTTCGTCCCCTGCGTCGACTTTGCCGTCGACTTCTTCGCGGCAGCGGTGGTTTTCCTGGCGGCCGTCTTCTTCGCGGTCGACGTGGACTTCCGGCCCGAGGTCTGCTTGGGCGTCGCTCGCGCCGACTTCCGGGCCGGGAGGTGTGTCACCTCCGCGTCCTCCGCCTCCGCACCGGCCTTGGCCGGTTCCTCGCCCCGGGACTCCTTCGCCGCCCGGACGCTCTTCTCCAGGGCCGCCATCAGGTCGAGGACCTTGCCGCCGGGGGCCGCCTCCGGGGCCTCGGGGGGTGCCTCGCCCGCCGCCTTCGCGGCCACGACCTCCTCGAGCGCCTCCCGGTACTCGTCGTGCAGCTCGGTGAGGTCGATCTCGCCGAGGGTGTCCATCAGGGCGTCCGCCAGATCGAGTTCCTTGTCGTTGACCGTGACCTTGGTGTCCGGCGCGACCCCTTCGGGTGCACGCACCTCGTCCGGCCAGAGCAGGCCGTGCATGGCGATCGCGTCCTCGACCACCCGCAGCATGCCCAGCCGTTCCTTGCCGCGCAGCGCGAACTTCGCGATCGCCACCTTGTTGCTGCGCTTGAGGGCCTCTCTCAGCAGGGTGTACGGCTTGGCGGCCGGGGCACCGCCCGCCGCCAGGTAGTACGCCGCGTCCATCTGCAGGGGGTCGATGCGGTCCGCCGGAACGAAGGCCACGATCTCGATCGTCTTGGCCGTGGGGAGCGGAAGGTGGGAGAGGTCCTCGTCGGTGATGGGGATGATCGTGCCGTCCGCGTCCTCGTAGCCCTTGCCGATCTCGGCCGAGGACACCTCCTTCTCCTCCAGCTCACAGACCTTGCGGTAGCGGATGCGGCCGCCGTCCTCGGTGTGGATCTGGCGGAACGAGATCGAATGGCTCTCGGTGGCGTTGACCAGCTTGATCGGGATGCTGACCAGGCCGAAGGAGATGGCGCCGTTCCATATGGACCTCACCGCAGCACCCTTTCGGTCGCTTTCAGCCGTTACACACCAGTTTGCGTGAGATTCTCATCGTATGACGCCCATCACGGAGGTGGAGGGCAGACGGCTCGCCCTCAGCAACCTGGAGAAGGTGCTCTATCCGGAGACCGGGTTCACCAAGGGCGAGGTGCTGCACTACTACGCCACCAGCGCCGAGGTGCTGCTGCCGCATCTGCGGGACCGGCCGGTGTCCTTCCTGCGCTATCCGGACGGGCCCGGCGGGCAGGTCTTCTTCGCCAAGAACGTCCCGCCCGGTACGCCCGACTGGGTCACGACCGCCGAGGTGCCGCGGATGGAGGGGCCGGCGCGGATGGTGCTCGTCCAGGATCTGGCGTCGCTGATGTGGGCGGCGAATCTGGTCACCGAGTTCCACACGCCGCAGTGGGTCGTCCAGGACCCCGGGGTCGCGGACCGGATCGTGTTCGATCTGGATCCGGGTCCGCCCGCCACCGTCGTCGAGTGCTGCGAGGTCGCGGTGTGGCTGCGGGAGCGGCTCGCGGCGGACGGGATCGAGGCCCGCGCCAAGACCTCCGGGTCCAAGGGGCTGCATCTGCTCGCCGCGGTCCGGCCGACGCCGTCCGAGCAGGTCAGCGACTATGCGAAGCAGCTCGCGGTGGAGGCCGAGCGGGCCATGCCGCGGCGGGTGCTGCACCGGATGACGCGGAGTCTGCGGCCGGGGAAGGTCTTCGTCGACTGGAGCCAGAACGCGGCCCGGAAGACCACCGCCACCCCCTACACGCTGCGGGCCCGCCCCGAGCCCACCGTCTCCGCGCCGGTGACCTGGAGCGAGGTCGAGGAGTGCGGCGCACCGAGCCGACTCACCTTCCACGCCCAGGACATCGCTCCGCGCATCCAGGACTACGGCGACCTGCTGGCCCCCCTGCTCGACCCGGACTCCGCCGGATCCCTCCCCTGAGATCCCTTGGGCGCCGACGCCCTGCAACGGCAGACGCCGTTCAGCCGAACGGGCTTGGGCGCAGCACCAGGAAACGGCAGGCCTCAGCGTCACCGCCCGGCCGGGTCGCCACCGGGCGTCACCCCTCACCGCCTCGGCCCCTCACCGCCGGTCCCCCACCGCCTCGGCACCCCACCGCCACGGCCCGTCGCCGCCTCGGCCCGTCTCCGCCGGCACCCCACCGCCGCGGCACCCACCGCCACGGCCCCTCACCGCCTCGGCCCGTCTCCGCCGGCACCCCACCGCCGCGGCCCCCACCGCCACGGCCCGTCGCCGTCTGTCACACCCGCGACCACGTCCCCCGGTCCCGCGCCATCGCATGCAGCGCTTCCACGTCCGCCGGTTTGAGTACGCCGCCCGTGCGGGCCAGGCCCTCGGTCTCCGTGTCCTTCAGAACGCGGAGGTCGCGGAGCGAGACGGTGACCGTCACGTCGGTGGGCTCGAAGAGGGCGAGGACCGGGTGGACCTCGGCCGTGAGCGCGTAGGACGCTCGGTCGGCGTCGGCGCGGACCCGCCGCAGGAGCGGGTGGGGGTCGCGGCGGCCCAGGGTGACCATGGGGTCCGCGACCGTCACCCGCTGCTTGCGGGCGTGGACGGTGTGGACGGCGAACAGGCCGCCGGGGCCGATCGCCAGGTGGTGGATGCGGTCACCGCCGGGCAGCGGGACGGAGTGCAGGGCGTGCCAGCCCGCGCCGTCGAGACGGTCCAGGGCCTCGCCGACCGCCTGCTCGGCGGCCAGCGCGCGCCGGCGCGGGTCCGGTCGCAGCCGGTGTGCCGGGGCGGGGTCGCGGTCCAGGGCGACCAGCAGCGCCTCGCCGGGGCGGTTGGGCGCCAGGTCGTCGTCCGGGTGGAGGGAGAGACGGGCCAGCTCGGCCGGGGTGGGCACGGAGGGCGGCCCGACGGCCACCGGGCCGGTGAGGAAGGGGCCCAGGGCGTGCAGTACCCCCTCCCGCTCCTCCTCGCTGAGCAGGTTGATCCTGGCCGCCTCACGGTCGTACCAGGCGACGTTGTGTCCGTCCGTGCGGCACACGTACAGCCGTTCCTGACCGTGCCTCCAGGTCGGTATGACGCGCAGTCCGTTCATGCACCATCACCCCATGACCATGGGAACAGGCGGGGTGCTCCATCGGCAAGAACCCGGTTACCTTTGAGAGCAGTTGGGCCCCACTGGAGGGGGATGGGGAGGCGTTGTTGCGTACCCGCAGGAAGCAACCCGACGTACCGGCTCCGGACGCCCCGTGGAGCGAGATCGTGCCTGGTCTGTGGATGGGCGGGCACGAGTTCCGGGGGCATACCGGGCAACTGGAGTTCGCCGTCGTACGGGATCAGTTCGATCTCGTGCAGACCTTGCTGAGGCTGCCGGGCCACGGGCCCGACCCGGGTGTGGAGCACCATGTCTGGCCCATACCCGACGGACCGCTGGACGGCACACAACTCGCGGGGGTCATTCGCCTGGCCCTGGCCGCGAGTGAGGCACTGGACGAGGGCCGCAAGGTCCTCGTCCGCTGTTACCACGGGTACAACCGCTCGGGTCTGGTGGTCGCGCACGCCCTGGTGCGCCGGGGCCACTCCGCCGAGCAGGCGATCCGGCTGATCAGGTCCCGTCGCTCGCCGTGGGCGCTGCACAACGATCTGTTCGTCGACTATCTGCGGGCGGGGCTGCCGACGGCCCGGCTGCTGGAGGAGCTGGCGGAGTAGGGACCTCGCGGGACCACCGGGGAACTGGCCCAGCAAGGGCCTCGCGGAACCACCGGGGAAACTGGCCCAGCAAGGCGCCTCGCGGGACCACCGGGAAGCGCGGGTAAGTGTTTCTTCGGGGCGGTCGAGTAGCGGAGGTAATCGTTTCTTCGGCCGCCTAGGGTGTATCGGGCAACCCTGCCCTCCCGGCCCCTGGAGCACCGTGCCCCGCACCCGCCCCCTGCGCACCGCGCTGGCCGTCGCCCTGCTGGCGGCGGCCGCTGCGGGCTGCGGTGACGCGGGCGAGCTGCGCGGCGCGGGGGCGACGCCGACCGCGACCAGCCCCGCCAAGCTGTGGCCCCAGCTGTCCCCGGCCGCGAGCCCGGCCTGGGACTACGACAACGGCGAGTCCGAGGTCATGAAGGGCGTCACCGCCCCCGGCGGCGACATACGCAGGGTCGATCCGGTGGCGATCGTGCGGGCCGAGATCGCCCAGCACCCCGACGAGTACGCCGGCTCGAAGGCGCCGTACCGCGAGACCGCCCGCCGGATGGCGTACTGCGTCCGCGGGCCCGCGGACGAGCGGTGCCCGCTGCTCAAGGGCTACGACCGGGACCTCACCGGTGACGGGCGGCCGGATCTGACGCTGGGCTTCCGGCTGCTGCCGGGCACCCAGACCGCCGTGCGGGTCTACACCGTCGAGGCCGGCCGGGTGGTGCAGGTGATGGCCAACGACGACGCGGTGAGCGGGGTGGAGCTGGCCGGGCACTCGGTGATCATCCACGCTCCCTCCGACCTCGCCGACTACGAGTACCGCTTCCAGTGGACCTGGGACCCCGACCAGAAGGTGATGCTGCTCACCCACGACGAGATGCTGCGCCTGGGCAAGCACGAGCACCGCCACCGCCGCTCCCCGTCCCCCTCGGCGACCCCATGACGCGGCTCGCGCTCCCCCACTGGGCCGGCACGCTCGCCGTGAAGGCCGCCGTCTTCATCACGGTGATGTGCTGCGGGCTCGCCGCGATGCTCGGCGTGCTGGTGCACGTCTCGGTGACCGACCAGACCGTCGGCCAGGCCCGCAGCCTCGCGCTGGCGCGGCTGGCGGACGCGACGAAGGCGTACCAGGCCGGGGACACCCTGCTGCCGGGGGCGAGCGTCGATCCGCCGGGGCTGCCGCGCGCGCTGCGGGATCTGGCGGTGGCCGGGGACCGCGGCACGATGGTCTCCGACCACCACGGGCAGCCCACGATGTGGGCGGCCGGTCCCGCCGACCGGAACCGGGCACTGGCCGTCGAGGTGGACTACGCGCAGCAGGCGCACACCATCGCCGGGCTCGACCGGGCGATCCTGTGGTCGTCGGGGCTGGCGATCGGGGCGACGTTGCTGGTGGGCGCGTTCGCGGTGACCCGGGTGACCCGGCGGCTGCACGCCACCGCGCAGGTGGCCCGGCGGATCAGCGCGGGTGATCTGGACGCGCGGGTGGGTGATCCGCGGACGAGGGACCAGAGCCGGCCGCAGGACGAGGTGGCCGCGGTCGCCGCCGCGCTGGACACCATGGCGGCCTCCCTGCAGGGCAAGCTGCTGAGCGAGCAGCGGTTCACGGCGGACGTGGCGCACGAGCTGCGGACACCGCTGACGGGGCTGCACGCGGCGGCCGAGCTGCTGCCTCCGGGGCGGCCGACGGAGCTGGTGCGGGACCGGGTGGCGGCACTGCGCACGCTGACCGAGGACCTGCTGGAGATCTCCCGGCTGGAGACCGGGCGGGAACAGCTCGAACTGGACGGCGAGGAGCTGGGGGCGCTGGCCGCGCGGGTGGTGCGGGCGTCCGGGACCGACACGGAGGTCGTGGTTCTGCGGGACACCCGGGTCGAGACCGACCGGCGGCGGCTGGAGCGGGTGCTGGGGAACCTGGTGGCCAACGCCCACAAGCACGGGCGGGCGCCGGTGTCCGTGACCGTCGACGGGGCGGTGGTGACCGTACGGGACCACGGGGACGGGTACCCGGACTACCTGGTGGAGCACGGGCCGCAGCGGTTCCGTACGGAGGGCGGGGCCAAGGGGCACGGGCTGGGGCTGACCATCGCCGTGGGTCAGGCGGAGGTGCTGGGGGCGCGGCTTGAGTTCACCAACGCGGTGGACGGCGGGGCCGTAGCGATCCTGACGCTGCCTCAGCGCGGGCCCGCCCTCCCCGATGGCGCAGTGCGACGGGCGGCCGTGCCCGAGTCCTCCTAACGTGGCGATTAGTCAGGTTCGCCCCATTCGTGGAGGTACTCCCCCATGTCCCTGCGCTCCACCATCACCCGCCTCGGCATAGTCGCCGCGGCCGGTGCCCTCGTCACCTCCGCCGCCGTCACCCCCGCCCTGGCCGACAACGACTGGGGCAGCGGCGACTCAGGCGCGGACAACCAACAGAGCCAGCAGAGCCAGGAAAGCGGGCAGAGCTGGCAGGGCCAGCAGAACCAGCCGAACCAACAGAGCCAGCCCAACCAGCCGAACCAGCAGAGCGGGCACAGCTGGCAGGGCCAGCAGAACCAGCCGAACCAACAGAGCCAGCCCAACCAGCAGAACCAGGAAAGCGGGCAGAGCTGGCAGGGTCAGGGGAATCAGCAGAGCTGGGAGCAGGGCGATCACGGCGGCGGCCAGCGGCTCGCCCGGGGTGTCGTCACCGCGAGCGAGCTGAACCTGCGCAGCGCGCCCAACCGGGGCAGCCAGGTGATCCGGGTGGCCCACCGGGGCGAGCGCGTCTCCATCTTCTGCAAGACGCCGGGTCAGAGCGTCGACGGCAACCGTCTCTGGTACCTCCTCACGGACGGTACCTGGGCCTGGGGTTCGGCCCGTTACATCGAGACCATCGGGACGCCGCCACGCTGGTGCTGAGCCCCGGAGGTCACAAGACCCACTATTTGGGTAAGTTCCGGACATGATCAACGCCGGAACCACCGTGGTACAGGCGGATCCTCCCGCCCGCGCGGTACGCCTCCCCCGGCGCCGTGGCATCGAGTTGGCCCTCATCGTCCTCGCCGTACTGCTGTCGGTGTACGGCTACTGCGCGGTGGGCCTCGCCCGATACGGCACCGTCCCGCCCGGCGCCGCCGGTTACGGCGCCGGGCTCGGCGTGCTCGCGCTGCTCGCGCATCTCGCGGTGCGGCTGCGGGCGCCGTACGCCGACCCGCTGCTGCTGCCGATCGGGGTGCTGCTCAACGGCCTCGGCCTGGTCCTGATCTACCGCCTGGACCTGGAGACCCCGGGCGACCGCGCGGCCCCCACCCAACTCGTCTGGTCCACGCTGGGCGTGATCCTGTTCATCGTGGTCGTCCTGATGCTGCGCGACCACCGGTGGCTCCAGCGCTACTCCTACGTCTGCGTCGCCGCCGCTCTCGTCCTGCTTCTGCTGCCCATCCTCTTCCCGGCCGTCAACGGCGCCCGGATCTGGATCCGGATCGCCGGATTCTCCATCCAGCCGGGCGAGTTCGCCAAGGTGCTGCTGGCGGTGTTCTTCGCCGCGTACCTGGCCGCGAACCGCAGCGCGCTCGCGTACACCGGCCGCCGGATCTGGTTCATGCAGCTGCCCACCGGCCGTGTTCTCGGCCCGATCCTGGCCATCTGGCTGCTGAGCGTCGGCGTCCTGGTCCTGGAGCGCGACCTCGGCACGTCGCTGCTGTTCTTCGGCCAGTTCGTCGTCCTGTTGTACGTCGCCACGGGCCGCACCGGGTGGATCGCGGTCGGGGTGCTGCTGGCGGGCCTGGGCGCGGTCGCCGTCGGCTGGCTGGAGCCGCATGTGCACAGCCGGGTGGAGGACTGGCTGCACCCCTTCGCCTCCATCGACGCGGGCCTGGGCCCCGGCCAGCTCGCCCAGTCGCTCTTCGCCTTCGCGGCGGGCGGCGTCCTCGGCACCGGACTGGGCCTCGGCCACTCGCTGCTGATCGGCTTCGCGGTCAAGTCGGACTTCATCCTGGCCACCGCGGGCGAGGAGCTGGGCCTGGCGGGTCTGTGCGCGATCTTCCTGCTCTACGGCCTGCTGGTGGAGCGCGGCTACCGGGCCGGCCTCGCCCTGCGCGAGCCCTTCGGCCGGCTGCTCGCCGTGGGCCTGGCCTCGCTCATCGCGCTCCAGGTCTTCGTCATCGCCGGCGGAGTGACCGGTCTGATCCCGCTGACCGGCATGGCGATGCCCTTCCTCGCCCAGGGCGGCTCGTCGGTGGTCACCAACTGGGCGATCGTGGCGCTGCTGATCCGGGTGAGCCATACGGCACGCAAGGAGTACGACGGCGAGGTCGCCTCATGACCCGCTACATCCGGCACGCGGCCGGTTTCTGCGCCCTGCTGCTCCTCGCGCTCCTCGTCAACGCGGCCCGCGTGCAGGTCGTCCGGGCCGGTTCCTACGACGCCAACCCGGCCAACCGCCGTTCGGCCATCGCCCGTTACGGCCAGCCCCGCGGCGACATCCTGGTGGCCGGCGAGCCGGTCACCGGCTCCCGGGACTCCGGCCAGCAGCTCCGCTACGAGCGGACGTACGCGAACGGCCCGTTGTACGCCCCGGTCACCGGCTTCGCCTCGCAGATGTACGGCACCACGCTGCTGGAGCACACCCAGGACGGGGTGCTGTCCGGCACCGACCCGGTGTTCACACCGCTGCCGCTGTGGCACGGCCTCACGCGCTCGCTCAGCCCCGGCGGGGACGTCGTGACCACCCTCAACCCGGCGGCCCAGCAGGCGGCGTACGAGGGGCTGGACGGACGCAAGGGCGCGGTGGCGGCGGTGGAGCCGTCCACGGGCCGCGTCCTGGCCCTGGTCTCGACGCCCTCCTACGACCCCTCGGTCCTGTCCGGGAACGCGGCGGCCACCGAACGATCCTGGGAGCGGCTGAACTCCGACCCCGACAAGCCGATGCTCAACCGGGCGGTACGGCAGACGTATCCGCCGGGTTCGACCTTCAAGGTCGTCACCGCGGCGGCGGCGCTGGACGCGGGGGTGGTCACGGACCTGGACCGGCCGACGAGGTCACCGGACCCCTACCGGCTGCCGGGGACGCGGACCTGGCTGATGAACGAGGGCGACGGCTGCGAGGACGCTCCGCTGCGGGACGCCTTCGAGTGGTCGTGCAACACGGTGTTCGCCAAGCTGGGCGTGGATGTCGGGGTCACCGGCATGACGAAGACGGCCCAGTCGTTCGGCTTCAACGACAGCGCCCTGCGGGTGCCGTTCTCGGTCGCGCGCAGCACCTTCGACACCTCGGTCGACAAGGCGCAGCTGGCGCTGTCGTCGATCGGCCAGTACAACACGCGGGCGACGCCGTTGCAGATGGCGATGGTCGCGTCGGCGGTCGCCGACGGGGGGCAGCTGCGACAGCCGTACCTGGTGGAGCGGACGACGACGGCCGACGGCGGCACCGCGTGGACGGCGGGCCCGCGTACGGTCCGCCAGGTGATGCGCCCGGAGACCGCGGATCTGATGAAGGAGCTGATGGAGGGCGTCGTGACGGAGGGCACCGGCACGAACGCCGCGATCCCCGGCGCGATCGTCGGCGGCAAGACCGGAACCGCGCAGCACGGGGTCGGCAACGCCGGTACGCCGTACGCCTGGTTCGTGTCCTGGGCGCAGCGGGAGGAGGACCTGACGCCCAAGGTCGCGGTGGCCGTGGTGGTGGAGGACGGGTCGGCGCACCGGGGGGAGATCACCGGTGGCGGGGTGGCGGCGCCGATCGCCCGGGCGGTGATGGAGGCGGTGCTGAACTCCGGGTCGAGGTCCGGTGGTTGAGACGGGGGTACCGGAGGCGGAGGCACCCTACCTAACGTTCGGTACATGACGACACCGGAAGCCGCGTACCAACTCGCCCAGGTCAACATCGCCCGGCTCAAGGCCCCGCTGGACTCGCCGCAGTTGAAGGACTTCGTCGACGCCCTCGATCCCGTGAACGCCGACGCGGACGCCGCCGAGGGCTTTGTCTGGCGGTTGCAGGACGAGTCCGGTGACGCGACGGACGTGGCCGTGTTCGGCGACGAGTGGCTGATCATCAACATGTCGGTGTGGCGGGACCCGAACGCCCTCACGACGTTCATGTACCAGGGGCGCCACCGGGAGATGCTGGCCCGCAGGAGGGACTGGTTCGAGCGGGTGGCGGAGGCGATGGCGGTCCTGTGGTGGGTCCCGACGGGCCACCGCCCCACGGTGGCCGAGGCGGAGGAACGCCTGCTGCATCTGCGCGCCAACGGCCCGACGTCGTACGCCTTCACCCTGCGCACCACGTTCCCGCCGGCCCTCGGCGACCCGCGTCCGCTGACCGGCGAGATCCCCGAGGACCTGGGCTGCTCGGTCTAGGGCCTGTTGCGATCGTCCCGCCTGCCCCGCGACGCCCGGCACGCTCCCCCACGCTCGAACAACCTCGCGGGGGGGACCCTCATGACGCCGCAGGGCCCGCCCTCCGGGCGAACGGCGGGACTTTCGCAACAGGCCCTCGCCCGCCCGTCAGGTCTCGACCGCGCCCGTCTCGATCGCCTCCTCCACCTCCGCGACCCGCTCCCGCTCCTCCGCCGCGAAGCGCTCCGCGTCCAGTTTCTCCGCGATCTCCTCGTCCTGGGCCATCAGCAGGTCCAGGTTGGAGTCGCCCATCTCGAAGACGCCCAGGTCGACATAGGCCTGCTGGAGGCGCTTGCCCCACAGGCCGATGTCCTTGACGCACGGGACGATCCGGGAGAAGAGCAGCTGCCGGAAGAGCGCCAGGAACTCGGACTTCTCGCTGTACTCCTCCGCCTCGGCCGTCGGGATGCCGAAGTTCTCCAGGACCTCGACCCCGCGCAGCCGGTCGCGCATCAGGTAGCAGCCCTCGATGACGAACTCCTCGCGCTCGCGCAGCTCGGCGTCGGTGAGCTGCTTGTAGTAGTCGCGCAGGGCCATCCGGCCGAAGGCCACGTGCCGGGCCTCGTCCTGCATGACGTAGGCGAGGATCTGCTTGGGCAGGGGCTTGGTCGTGGTGTCGCGGATCATGCCGAACGCGGCCAGCGCCAGACCCTCGATGAGCACCTGCATGCCCAGATAGGGCATGTCCCAGCGGCTGTCGCGGAGCGTGTCGCCCAGCAGCGACTGGAGGCTGTCGTTGACCGGGTAGACCATCCCGACCTTCTCGTGCAGGAACCGGCCGTAGATCTCCGCGTGCCGCGCCTCGTCCATGGTCTGCGTCGCCGAGTAGAACTTGGCGTCCAGGTCCGGCACCGACTCCACGATCCGCGCCGCGCAGATCATCGCGCCCTGCTCGCCGTGGAGGAACTGGCTGAACTGCCAGGACGCGTAGTGCTGTCGCAGTTCCCCGCGCTCCTTCTCGCTCATCTTCGCCCAGTACGGCGTCCCGTACAGCGAGATGGACTCGTCCGGGGTGCCCAGCACGTCGTACGGATCGACCTCCAGATCCCAGTCGATGCGCCGCTGCCCGTCCCACTGCTTGTCCTTGCCCTTCTGGTAGAGGGCGAGCAGTCGTTCGCGGCCGTCTTCGTACTCCCAGCTGAAACGGGCCGCGCCGGACGCAGGGACCTGCCAGAGATAGTCACCGGGGTCGTTGGTGTACAGCTCATGGGTCGGCATACCCCGCAGGCTCACATGTAGACGCCGAGTCAACAAGTCCCGTGCAGGGGATTGACGGGCTTGCTGACAGGCAGTCTCATAAGTGCCATGACGACTCTCACGGAAGCAGACGCACTCGACGGCCTGCGCGACGCCCTCGGGCTGCTCAAGGACCGCGAGCAGGTCGCCGAGCGGCTCCTCGCCTCCTCCGCGAAGCACTCCTTCGACCCGGACAAGGAACTCGACTGGGACGCGCCCTTCGAGGAGGGCAAGTGGTTCTGGCCGCCGGAGCTGGTCTCGCTGTACGACACACCGCTGTGGAAGCGGATGGGCGAGGAGCAGCGGATCCTGCTGTCGCAGCACGAGGCCGCCGCGCTGGCCTCGCTGGGGATCTGGTTCGAGATCATCCTGATGCAGCTGCTGGTGCGGCACATCTACGACAAGGCGGCGACGAGCGCGCATGTGCGGTACGCGCTCACCGAGATCGAGGACGAGTGCCGGCACTCGAAGATGTTCGCGCGACTGATATCGCAGGGGGGCACGCCCTGGTATCCGGTGGCCCGGGCGCACCAGCGTCTGGGGCGGCTGTTCAAGACGATCTCCACGACTCCCGGGTCCTTCACGGCGACGCTGCTCGGGGAGGAGGTCCTGGACTGGATGCAGCGGCTGACGTTCCCCGACGAGCGGGTGCAGCCGCTGCTCCGGGGGGTCACGCGGATCCATGTCGTGGAGGAGGCGCGGCATGTGCGGTACGCGCGTGAGGAGCTGCGGCGGCAGATGGTGACCGCGCCCCGGTGGTCGCAGGAGTTCACCCGGGTGACGTCCGGGGAGTTCGCCCGGGTGTTCTCGGTGGCCTTCGTCAATCCCGAGGTCTACACGAATGTGGGGCTGGACAAGCGGGAGGCCCTGGCGCAGGTGAGGGCGAGCGGGCATCGGCGGGAGGTCATGCAGACGGGCGCCAAGCGGCTGACCGACTTCCTGGACGACATCGGGGTGCTGCGGGGGGTCGGCCGGCGGCTGTGGAAGAGCTCGGGCCTGCTGGCTTGAGGCGACATGCGCGGCCTGCGATTACGCTGCACTGCATGACTCCCGCCGCCCCCGCCTATCGACGGCTCAGTGTCGAGGAGCGACGAAGCCAGCTTCTCGACGCCGCCCTCGGTCTCTTCGCGCACCGCGCCCCCGAGGACGTCTCCCTCGACGACGTGGCCGAGGCGGCCGGGGTCTCGCGCCCCCTGGTCTACCGGTACTTCCCCGGCGGCAAGCAGCAGCTGTACGAGGCCGCGCTGCGGTCCGCCGCGGACGAGCTGCGGCAGTGCTTCGACGAGCCGCGGGAGGGGCCTCTCCTGCCTCGGCTCTCCCGGGCCCTGGACCGCTATCTGGCCTTCGTCGACGAGCACGACGCCGGGTTCAGCGCGCTGCTCCAGGGCGGCAGCGTCGTGGAGACGTCCCGGACGACGGCCATCGTGGACGGGGTGCGGCGGGCCGCCGCCGAGCACATCCTCAGTCACCTCGGTGTCAGCGAGCCCGGGTTGCGGCTGCGGATGACCGTGCGGATGTGGATCACGGCGGTGGAGGCCGCCTCGCTGATCTGGCTCGACGAGGGCAAGCAGCCTCCGGTCGAGGAGCTGCGGGACTGGCTGGTGGAGCAGTTCGTGGCCGTGCTGTCGGTGACGGCCGCCCGGGACACACAGACCGCGGCGCTGGTACGGGCGCTCGCGGAGGATGTCTGACACTGGTGCCGTGAAGAGCGAACCGACCCCCTTCGAGGGTGGCCCCATGGACGGCCGGGTGCTTCCGGTGCTGGTCGGGGCGACCGGGCAGCCGCCGAAGATCTACCGCATCCCGGTGCCGGACCCGGCCGGCGGTCCCGACACCGTGCTGGTCTACCGGCGCGTCCCGCGCGGACACAGCAGACGGCTCGGGATCCAGCAGGGGTGGAAGTACGCGTACGACCCGGAGGGCAGGGACACCGGCCGGCTGAAGTGGCCGTGGTCCAAGCCGGACGCCACGCCGGGCGGCAAGCCGGAGAACACCGACGGGTGACGGGGTTGCGCCGAACCGCGCACACTCGGCGCGCGCGACGCGCGCGGGCGTCTGAAGCTCGCGGTGCGGGGCAGAGGGGCTGGCCCGCACCGGAGGTGATGACGTGTCAGGAAGGCTTCTGCGTCTGGCGTGTACGGCGGCGGTGGCGGTCGGCACCGTCCTCGCGCCGCTGCCCGCCGCGGCCGTGCCCGAGCCGGGCGGGCGGCCCGTCTCCGAGCTGCTGACGGATCTTCAGCGGCGGTACCGGGAGGCCGAGCAGGCCACGGAGACCTATGACGCGACCGAGGAGAAGCTGACCAGGCAGCGGGCCGAGGTCGAGCGGCTGGACAAGGAGCTGGCCCGCACCCGGATCTCCCTGGACGACAGCAGGAGCGCGGCCGGGCGGCTGGCACGGCAGCAGTACCAGAACAGCACGGAGATCTCGTCGTACGTCCGGCTGCTGCTGGCCCGTGATCCGCAGCAGGCGCTCGACGAGGGGCATGTCATCGGGCAGGTGGCGCGGGAGCGGGCGCTGACGCTGGGGCGGCTGGCCGGCACCGAGAAGAGGGCCGACGAACTGGCCCGCCGGGCGCGCAAGGCACTGGACGACCAACTCGCCCTCGCCGAGCGGCAGAAGAAGGACCGGGACGCGGTGCGCAAGCGGCTGAGGGACGTGGAGGCGCTGCTGGTCTCCCTCACCCCCGAACAGCTAGCCGCCGTAGCCCGGTTGGAGAAGGACGGGGTCGACCAGGCGCAGCAGCGGTTCCTGGCCTCGGGCGCGCCCAGCGACGACGGCAAGCCCTCGGGCGGCGCCGACCGGGCCGTGCGGTACGCCGTGCGGCAACTGGGGAAGCCGTACCGGTGGGGCGCGCAGGGCCCGGCGTCGTACGACTGCTCGGGCCTCACGTCACAGGCGTGGCGTCACGCCGGAACGCCCATCCCCCGCACGAGCCAGGAACAGTGGGCCCGGCTCCCGAGGATCCCCCTGAACAGGCTCCGCCCCGGCGACCTGGTGCTCTACTTCCCGCGGGCCACGCACGTGGCGTTGTACGTGGGGAACGGCATGGTGATCCAGGCCCCGAGAACCGGCGAACAGATCAAGGTCTCCCCCATCGCGTCGTACCCGATCCTCGGAGCCGTCCGCCCGAACGCCACTCAGCCCCCCGCCAAGGAGGCGGGGTAGACCCGGGCGCCCGGACGGCGCCCGCAGGTCAGGCGCCCGCGAGCGAGGCCAGATAGTCCTCGGCCTTCTGGGGTTCGTAGAAGAAGTTCTCGAAGTCCGCAGGGTTGTCGAAGCCGTTGGCGAAGCGGTCGGCCACCGGCTGGAGTTGGCCCCCGGCTCCGATGAGGTTGAGGATGTGCTCCGGCGGCGGGGCGAGCATGGCGTTGGTCCACTTGGTGACGTGCTGAGCCGTCTCCCAGTAGCGGTCGAAGGTGGCCCGCATCCAGGACTCGTCGAACTCCTTCTCGCCGTTCTCCAGGATCGAGGCGAGGTACGAGGCGGCGCACTTGGCTGCGGAGTTGGAGCCCTGGCCGGTGATGGGGTCGTTGGCGACGACGACGTCCGCCACCCCGAGGACCAGCCCGCCGCCGGGGAGCCGGCCGATCGGGTTGCGGACGGTCGGGGCGTAGCGGCCGGCCAACGTGCCTCCGGCGTCGGTGAGTTCGACCTTGGTGGCGCGCGCGTACTCCCAGGGCGTGTACCGCTCCATGAGTTCCAGGGTCAGGGAGAGGTGCTCCGCCGGGTCCTTGACGCCGCCGAAGACGTCGAGCGGGCCGCCGGGTATGCCCTCCCAGAACAGGATGTCGGCCGGCCCGGACGTCGTCAGCGTCGGCATGACGAACAGCTCGCCGACCCCGGGCACCAGGTTGCAGCGGACGGCGTAGTAGTCCGGGTGCTCGGGGCGCGGGCCCAGACCGTGGACGTAGGAGACGGCGAGGGCGCGCTGCGGCTCGCTGTACGGCGAACGGGACGCGTCCCGGCCGAACATGGACACCAGCTCGCCCTTGCCCGCCGAGACCAGCACCAGGTCGTACGTACGGGAGAAGTAGTCGAGGTCGGAGACCGCCGCGCCGTGGATGACCAACTGCCCGCCGCGCTGGGCGAACGTCTCCATCCAGCCGGCCATCTTCACCCGCTGGTCGACCGACTGCGCGTACCCGTCGAGCCTGCCCACCCAGTCGATCGCCCGTGCCGCGGGGCCCTCGGCCCAGGAGCCAGGGGCCGCGACCGAGACGCCGAGTCCTTCGATCTTCGGGGCCTGGGACTCCCAGAAGTTCAGCTGGAGATCGCGCTCGTGCTGCAGTGCCGTGTGGAACATGCACTGCGTCGACATGACCCGG
This sequence comes from Streptomyces sp. NPDC005799, assembly GCF_040630525.1. NCBI lineage: Bacteria > Bacillati > Actinomycetota > Actinomycetes > Kitasatosporales > Streptomycetaceae > Streptomyces > Streptomyces sp. NPDC005799. The sequence continues at coordinate 116,231 of NZ_JBEXXQ010000027.1, read as the reverse complement.
CCGGAGCGGATCTCGTCCGCGGTCCGGTTGGACATCAGGGTGACCTCGTACCCGTGCGACTGAAGGCCGAGGGCGAGCTGGAGACCGGACTGGCCGGCTCCTACGACGAGTATCTTCCGCATACCGGGGCTGTTCTCCTACTCGTGGACTACTGGACTGCTCGGGGGACTACTCGGGGGTTTCGTCCAGTGCGTGGGCGACGAGGGACAGCAGGGTCTCGATCGCCGAGATCCTCCGCCGCGCATCCATGATCATGACAGGTATGTGGGCGGGGATCGTCAACGCCTCCCGCACGTCCTCCGGTTCGAAGTGCTCACTGCCGTCGAAGTGGTTGACCGCCACGACGTACGGCATCCCGCAGCTCTCGAAGTAGTCCAGGGCGGGGAAGCAGTCCTTCAGCCGCCGGGTGTCCGCGAGGACGACCGCGCCGATCGCGCCGCGCACCAGGTCGTCCCACATGAACCAGAACCGCTGCTGGCCCGGCGTGCCGAACAGGTACAGCACCAGGTCGTCGTCGAGGGTGATACGGCCGAAGTCCATGGCCACGGTGGTGGTCAGCTTGCCGGGCGTGGCGGTGAGGTCGTCGGTGTCCTCGCTCGCCTCGGTCATCAGCGCCTCGGTCTGCAGGGGCGTGATCTCCGAGACGGCGGTGACCAGCGTGGTCTTGCCCACACCGAAGCCTCCCGCCACGACTATCTTCGTGGCGATGGGGGCGCGGGTGCGGTCCGTCTGCCAGGACTGCAGGTTCTCGTCGGGGTCGACGTGGGAGGCGACGCCGACGGCGTCAGAGACGACGGAGTCCACTCAGCACCCTTTCCAGCAGAGCGCGGTCCGGACGGCCCGTGCCGTGACCGGTACCTGTTCCGTACACGCGGATCTTTCCCTGGTCCGCGAGGTCGCTCAGCAGCACGCGGACCACGCCGAGCGGCATCTTCAGCAGCGCGGCGATCTCGGCCACCGTGCGCATACGGCGGCACAGTTCGACGATGGCCCGCATCTCGGGCATGACCCGGGTGCTGAGCGAGCCGTTCGTCAGTTCCTTGCGCTCCTCGGGGGCCTCCAGCGCCGCGACGAACGTCTCCACGAGGAGGACGTGGCCGAAGCGGGTGCGGCCGCCGGTGAGCGAGTAGGGGCGGACGCGGGCGGGCTTGCGGTCGCCGCCGCGCACGGGGAGCGTCTGCTTCTGCTGCTTCTCGATGGTCATCGGGTGCCCCCGGCGGACTCCTGCTCCAGGGATTTTCGCAGCTCGCTGCGGAGTTCGGGGGTCAGCACATGGCCGGCGCGACCGACGAAGAGCGCCATGTGGTACGCCACCACGCTCATGTCACAGTCGGCGGAGCCGTGCACGCCGAGCAGGCTGCCGTCGCTGATCGACATCACGAACAGACTGCCCTCGTCCATCGCGACCATCGTGTGCTTCACGACGCCGGAGTCCATCAGCTTGGCGGCGCCGACGGTGAGGCTGCCGATGCCGGAGACGATGGTCGCGAGGTCGGCGGAGGAGCCGCGGGGGCCGGTGCGCCTGGTCCGCGTCTTGGCCTCCTCGTTGCGCCCCGGGTCGGAGGACAGCAGCAGCAGGCCGTCGGAGGAGACCACCGCGACTGACTGGATGCCGGGCACCTCCTCGACGAGATTGGTGAGCAGCCAGTGCAGATTGCGGGCTTCAGTGCTCAGGCCGAAGGTACTGGGCGCGGTCAACTGCTTGCCTCCTCGACGGTGCCCCCCGTGGCTGGTGTCCTGGTCTGGCCTGTCTCTCCGGCGATCTCCGCGGCCACGTCCCGGTAGCCGGCCTGCGCGCCGCGGCGGAAGCCGCCGAGCCTTCTGCGGAGGGCTTCGGCGTCGACGGAGCTGGTGCGCGGGCGGGGCAGGGCGGTGGGTGCGGTGATCTTCGGAGTGCGCTTGGGGAGGCCCTTTGACGTCAGGACGTCGGGGGTGTGCTCATGCTCGTGGGTCGCCTCGGCTTCGCCTACGGCGGATTCGTGCCCATCCGCACCACCCGTGCGGCTCTCGTGGTCGGGTGCGGGTGACCCCTGTGGGGCGAACTCGCCGTCGGCGGGCGCGGGTTGCGGGACGAACGGGTCCGCCTGCGGCGCGGGTCCCGTGTGTGTCGGGTCCGGCTCCGCCGGGCGGGGCGGGAGCAGGAGCTCCATCGTGGTCTCGGCCGGGTGCTGCGCCGGCTCCTCCTCGGCGTCCTTCTCCTGCACGGCCTGCTCGGCGAGGGCCACCAAGGGGTCCGCCGAACGACCGTGGAGGACGTTGGAGTTGGCCTCCGCGTCCGCGCCCGGGAGGGAGAAGGTGTGGGTGACCGGGGAGGTCGTGGAGGAGGGGACGGCGGTGCTCGGCGCCGGGGACAGCAGCGGCTTCGGCAGCACCACCACCGCCGCCACTCCGCCCTGCTTCTGGTCGCGGAGCTGGACCCGGACGCCGTGCCGGTGGGCGAGGCGGGCCACGACGTACAGGCCGAGGCCGAGACCCTCGTCGCCCTCCTGGTCGTACGGCGCCTCGGGGTCGAACTCGGCGAGTCGCGCGTTCAGGCGGGTCATGCGGTCCGGGGTCATGCCGATGCCCTCGTCCTGGACGGAGAGCATGACCTCGCCGTTCTCCAGGAGCCAGCCGGAGACCTCGACCGGCAGGTCCGGCGGGGAGAACGACGTGGCGTTCTCCATCAGTTCGGCCAGCAGGTGCGAGAGGTCGTCGGCGGCGAAGCCCGCCACGTGGGCGTGCGGGGGCAGCGCCGCGATGCGGACGCGTTCGTAGCGCTCGATCTCGCTGACCGCCGCGCGGACCACGTCCACCAGCGGGACGGGACCCGCGGTCTGCTGGACGTGTTCGGTGCCGGCGAGGACCAGCAGGTTCTCGCTGTGCCGGCGCATGACCGTGGCGAAGTGGTCGAGCTTGAAGAGGGTGGAGAGGCGGTCGGGGTCCTGCTCACGCTCCTCCAGGCCCTCGATGACGGTGAGCTGACGCTCCACCAGGCCGAGCGTGCGCAGCGCCAGGTTCACGAACGTGCCGCCGATGCTCTCCCGCAGCCGCTCCAACTGGGCTGCGGAGTCCTCGAGTTCGGCACGGAGTTCGGCGCGGGCGTCGGCCATCTTCTGCCGCTGTCCGACCAGGTGCTTGCGGTCGGTCTCCAGCGTGGCGATCCGCTCGTGCAGCGCGGCGGCGTGCGCGTGCAGGGCGTTGACGGAGCGGACGACGTGGGCGAACTCGTCGTTGCGGCCGGTGAAGGTGACCGGTTCCTCGGCGGCGGGGTTCTCGGCCTCGGCGAGCCGGGCCGAGCCGCGGCGCAGGACCGACAGGGGGCGGGTGAGCGAGCGGGCCATGGCGGTGGCGACACCGACGGCGACCAGCATCAGGACGCCGAGCACGGCGACGCGGATCTCCAGCGCGGTGACGTCGTCGTCGCGCAGCTGGGCCAGGTCCTTGGTGCGGCGGTCGTAGAGCGCGGACTCGACGCCGCGCATCATGTCGAGGCGGGCGGACAGCGCCGCGTCGACCTTGGTCGCGCTGGTGTCCAGGTCGGAGGAGGACAGCGTCGGCTGGTCGGTGAGGCTCGCCAGGTACTTCTCGGCGGAGTTGACCTCGGAACCGGTGACCGTGGTGTCGTACGAGGTCAGGGCCGCCTTCGGCGCGGTCTCGTGGAAGTCGGCGAGCGCCGCGTCGGCGCGCAGCCGGGCCTGCTGGGCGGCCGCGGTCAGGGCGTCGCGCGTCGTGGCGTCGGCGCCCGTGGAGGTGGTCTGGGTGACCGGCAGGCCGGTGACGGGGCTGATGACCGTCCGGGTCGTCGTCGGCACGTTCAGCGCGGCCACCAGCAGCCCGCGCGCGGCGGCCGACTGCTGTACGGCGGAGTCGAGCTCGGCGAGGGAGTGGGCGCCGGAGCCGGCCCGGGGCGGGGTCTGCTCGGCCAGCCGCTCGGCGAGCCGGTGCAGGTCGCTGATGACGGCCGAGTAGGCCTCGTGCGTCTGCAGGGCGCTGTTCTGGCCGGTCAGGGCCGCCCGGCGCAGACCGGCGATGCCGTCCAGGTCGCCGCGCAGGGAGGCCGGCGCGTCCGGGTCGGTGCGCAGTTCCTCGACCTGCCGGTCCACCCGCGAGCTCTGCTGCTCGGAGGGCGCCTTGGACTTGGGCCGCCCGGCCGCGACGTAGGAGGTGACCTCGTCGCGCTCGTCGGCGAGCGAGTGCGCGAGGGCGAGCGCCTTCTCGGTCTGCCCGGAGAGCGTCACCAGGTCCTGGGAGTCCTTCAGATCGCCGGAGGCGGCGAGGACCGAGGGTGTCCCGGCTCCGGCGACGGCGGCGGCCACCACGGCCACGGCCACGACGAGCCGGTTGCGTACGTGCGTGGGACGGCCCTTGCCGGTGACAGTGGCGGAGGCGGGCTCCGCACCCGCTCCGGAGGCCGTCTGCTTGCCTGTGCGACGAGGCCGCGTCTTCTGCACCGGTGCTCGCATTCCTGACTCGTGCCTGTTCATGGGGCCGGGTGACGCTCCGTCAACTGCGGCGGACTGTGCGTACACCTGGCGCGGTTCCCGACCCTCCCAGTGCCGGTGGGCAGGAGCCGTACATCACCGGGCCCGCCACCCGAAGGAGTGAACATCGGAGGAGAGTTGGCGGGCAAGTTCCTCCGGCGGTCGCGACGGCCTTTCCGGGCGGGCCGGTTGGACGTCCACGGCGACCGGTGGCAATATGTGCCGCCACGCCTTCCCGGAACACCGAATTCCAGCCCAAATCAGGCGTCTGACCTGCGCGAGTACGCCAATTCGGAAACCAATGCAAGCCTTTGGTGAATCGCGTGAAGAGGTCGTGCAGACTGGCCGAATGCGTACGGAACTTGTTTCGCAGCCGGGCGATTCCGACCGCCCCAACGAGGACTTCGCGGCCGTCGCTCTCCCGGCTTCCGGCCAGGGTGGCGCCCTCGTCGTCCTCGACGGAGTCACCCCGCCGCACGGCGGGACGGGGTGTCTGCATTCGGTCCCCTGGTACACGGCCAGGCTGGGCGGGGCGCTGACCGAACTGACCGTTTCCCTCCCGGATGTTCCGCTCACCGAGGTTCTTTCGCGTGCGATCGCACGCACAGCTGACACACATTCCGCCACTTGTGACCTTTCTCACCCACGAACCCCACAGGCGACCGTGGTGGTGGCGCGGTGGTCCGAGGAGACGGTCGACCATCTCGTCCTGTCCGACTCCGCCCTGCTGCTGGAGTCGTCGCGGGGCTCGGTGACGCCCGTCCTGGACGACCGTCTCTCCCGCCTGCCGCGCTCGGCTCTGGCCTCGGACGCCGTGATTGACGCGACGCTCCGCAACAAGGAGGGCGGCTTCTTCACGGCGGCGGCGGATCCGTCGGTGGCCCGACGCGCGGTGACGGGTGCCCGGCCGCGCGCGGAGGTACGGGCCCTGGCCGCCCTGACGGACGGTGCGGCCCGCTGGGTGGAGAAGTTCCGTCAGGGCGACTGGACGGACTGCTTCCGCCTCGTGCGCAAGGAGGGGGCACAGGTTCTGGTGGACCGCGTACGGGAGCTGGAGCGCGCCGACAGCGAGCTGCGCGGCTTCCTGGGGCGCAGCAAGACGCACGACGACGCGACGGTCGTCCACGCCGAGCTGGGGGCTAGCCGGCCGCGCCGGACGCGGTGAGGGTGTGCCACTGGCCGTCCTTGCCCTGGCCGTTGGTCTGGCCGGCCGCGGTGTCGCCGACGTAGCGGTACAAGGGCCAGCCGGCCAGAGTGAGTTGCTTCTGCCCGTCGCGGTGGACGGTGCCCAGCAGGCTCTGCTGGACGCCCTGGGTGCGTACGGAGTCCTGCACGATGACGGGCAGCCAGGTCTTCACGCAGGCGCCGGAGCAGGTCCACTTGGACGGGTTCGGCTCGTCCTTGGCATAGCGGTAGAGGGTCATCCCGTTGCCGTCGGTGACCACACCGTCCGCGCCGCGCACGGTGATCGTGACCGCGTTCCCGGCGGCGGGCGCGGTGGTCGCGGGAGCCGGCGTGGCGGTGGTGGCCGGCGTGACGGGCGCGGCCGAGGTGACCGGGGCGGCCGGGGCCGTGGCGGAGGCGTCGGTGGAGGAGTCGCACGCAGCCAGCAGGAACGCGGATGCGAGACCTGCGACCGAAGCGAGGACGATGCGGTGCGGGATCACGAAGTTGCCCTTCCTACGGGAGTCGCCGTTCGAGTCACTCCCTAGGTACGGGGGGCGGCTCCCGCCCTCTCAGCGGCCGGTGTCACATGACGCACTCTTGACCACCGGCCGCGTCCGAGTCCGCCCCGGCTACTTCTCCATGCCCCGGTTCAACTGCGCCAGCAGTCGCGCCAGTTCCGCCACCTCGCCGCGGTCCCAGTGGGAGAGCTGGCTGACGTACCGGGCGCGGCGGGCGTCGCGGACCTTGGTCACCCGCCGGTGCCCCTCCTCCGTGAGGTGGACCAGCCAGGCGCGGCCGTCGGCCGGGTCGGGCTCGCGGGCGACCAGCCCGAGCTCCTCCAGGGCGCGCAGCTGACGGGACATGGTGGCCTTGCCGACGCCGATGTACGCCGCGAGTTCGGTGGCGCGCTGGCGGCCGCACTCGTCGAGGCGGATGAGCAGTCCGTACGCCGCCGACTCCAGGTCGGGGTGGACCTCGCGGGCCATCTCGCCCTGGTTGGCGCGGGCGCGCCGGAACAGGATCGTCAGCTCCCGCTCCAGGGACAGGTACTCCGGGTCCGCACCGCTCGACGTCAGTCCCGACGAGCCCCGGACCTCGTCCCTGTTTACGCCTTCGTGCACGTCAGCCCCTGCCTCGGTTTCCCGTTCGTGAAAGTTTCCGCCAAAACCCGCCGTCACCGCAGCTCCGTCAGTATTTCGCAGGGCTAGACCAACGGCAGCCTCCGGCCCCTCTTCACACCCCTGGTTCTACGTGCGTAGCTTCGTTGCCGGGCCCGTGCTGGCATGCCCACGCCAGCACCAGCGGCCCTTCACACCGGCACCTCAGCGCTCCCCCACCGAGCATCACCGAGCCTTCGGAGGCACGCCATGCCCGTGCACAGACCCGGACCGGTCCGCCCCCGGCGCCTCTTCCTCGCCGGACTTCTGCTCACCGCCCTCTCCCTCGTCCTCGCCGGCCCGGCCGACGCGGCCACGAAGCCGGCCCGTGGCGCCGCCCACATGGGCATGGGCGTCCTGGCGCACGACGGCCGGGCCGGCGCTCCGGCCGCCCATGCCGTCGCCCAGACCGAGGGCGTGGACGTCTCCGGCCACCAGGGCGACGTGGCCTGGTCGACCCTGTGGAGCAGCGGGGTCAGATGGGCCTACACCAAGGCCACGGAAGGCACGTACTACACCAACCCGTACTTCGCCCAGCAGTACAACGGCTCGTACGGGGTCGGCATGATCCGCGGCGCCTACCACTTCGCCACCCCCGACACCACCGGCGGAGCGACCCAGGCGAACTACTTCGTCGACCACGGGGGCGGCTGGTCCGCGGACGGCAGGACCCTTCCCGGGACCCTGGACATCGAGTGGAACCCCTACGGCGCAGAGTGCTACGGCAAGTCGCAGAGCGCGATGGTGAGCTGGATCGCGGACTTCCTGAACACCTACAGGTCCCGCACCGGCCGGGACGCCGTCATCTACACCGCCACCAGCTGGTGGAGCGACTGCACCGGCAACTACGCCGGGTTCGGGTCGAGCAACCCGCTGTGGATCGCCCGCTACGCGTCGGACCCGGGCACACTGCCGGCGGGCTGGCCGTACTACACGATGTGGCAGTACACCTCCTCCGGCCCGACCGTCGGCGACCACGACAAATTCAACGGGGCGCTGGACCGGGTGCAGGCCTTGGCCAACGGCTAGAACCACACCACCCCGGCTGGGGGTCCGGGGGTCATCCCCCGGGACATGCCACAACGGGGCGCTGGAC
>NZ_JBEXXQ010000027.1:0-108248 GCF_040630525.1 Streptomyces sp. NPDC005799 | reverse complement strand
CGGGTGCAGGCCTTGGCCAACGGCTAGAACCACACCACCCCGGCTGGGGGTCCGGGGGTCATCCCCCGGGACATACCGCAACGGGGCGCTGGACCGGGTGCAGGCCTTGGCCAACGGCTAGAACCACACCACCCCGGCTGGGGGTCCGGGGGTCATCCCCCGGGACATACCGCAACGGGGCGCTGGACCCGGTGCAGGCCTTGGCCAACGGATGACGTGACGTACGGCGAAGGCCCGGGCCTCCCTCACGGGACCCGGGCCCTGCCTGTCCGGCAGCGTCCGTCACGCCGCTGCCGGAACCTCCGACTCCGCGTCGCTCGTGGCGGGCGCGAGGGCCAGCTCCAGGACCTGGCGGACGTCCGTGACGGTGTGGACGTCGAGCTTGTCCAGCACCTCCGCGGGCACGTCGTCCAGGTCGGGTTCGTTGCGCTTGGGGATGATGACGGTCGTCACCCCGGCGCGGTGCGCGGCGAGCAACTTCTGCTTCACGCCGCCGATGGGCAGGACCCGGCCGGTCAGCGAGACCTCACCGGTCATCGCCACGTCCGTGCGGACCAGACGGCCGGAGAGCAGCGACGCCAGGGCCGTCGTCATCGTGACACCGGCGCTCGGACCGTCCTTGGGCACCGCGCCCGCCGGGAAGTGGATGTGCACGCCGCGGTCCTTGAGGTCCGCGACCGGCAGCTCCAGTTCCGCGCCGTGCGAGCGGAGGAAGGACAGGGCGATCTGCGCGCTCTCCTTCATCACGTCGCCCAGCTGACCGGTGAGGGTCAGGCCCGCGCCGCCCGTCTCCGGGTCCGCGAGGGACGCCTCGACGAACAGCACGTCGCCGCCCGCGCCGGTCACCGCGAGGCCGGTGGCCACACCGGGCACCGCGGTACGGCGCTCGGCCGGGTCCTGGGCGGACTCGGGCACGTGGTGCGGCCGCCCGATCAGGGCCCGCAGGTCCTCGTCCCTGATGGTGAACGGCAGCTCCCGCTCGCCCAGTTCGTGCTGCGCCGCGACCTTGCGGAGCAGCCGGGCGATCGAGCGCTCCAGGGTGCGCACGCCCGCCTCGCGGGTGTACTCGCCGGCGAGCTTGCGCAGCGCGCTCTCCTCGAGGGTGACCTCGCCCTTGTCGATGCCGGCCCGCTCCAGCTGGCGCGGGAGCAGGTGGTCACGGGCGATGACGACCTTCTCGTCCTCGGTGTAGCCGTCCAGGCGGACCAGCTCCATACGGTCCAGCAGCGCCTCCGGGATGGCTTCCAGGACGTTCGCCGTCGCGAGGAACACGACGTCGCTCAGGTCGAGTTCGACCTCCAGGTAGTGGTCGCGGAAGGTGTGGTTCTGCGCCGGGTCGAGGACCTCGAGCAGGGCGGCCGCCGGGTCGCCCCGGAAGTCGGAGCCCACCTTGTCGATCTCGTCGAGCAGGACGACCGGGTTCATCGAACCGGCCTCCTTGATCGCCCGGACGATCCGGCCGGGCAGCGCGCCGACGTACGTACGGCGGTGACCGCGGATCTCGGCCTCGTCGCGCACACCGCCGAGGGCGACGCGGACGAACTTGCGGCCCATGGCGTGGGCGACCGACTCACCGAGCGAGGTCTTGCCGACACCGGGCGGGCCGACGAGCGCGAGGACGGCACCGCCGCGGCGCCCGCCGATGACACCGAGGCCCCGGTCGCTACGGCGCTTGCGCACCGCCAGGTACTCGGTGATCCGCTCCTTCACGTCCTGAAGGCCGGAGTGCTCGGCGTCCAGGACCGCCTTGGCGCCCTGGATGTCGTAGGCGTCCTCGGTCCGCTCGTTCCAGGGGAGTTCGAGGACGGTGTCCAGCCACGTCCGGATCCACGATCCCTCGGGCGACTGGTCGCTGGACCGCTCCAGCTTGTCGACCTCCTTCAGGGCGGCTTCCCGCACCTTCTCCGGCAGGTCGGCGGCCTCCACGCGGGCGCGGTAGTCGTCGGACTCCTCGCCGTCCTTCTCGCCGTTCAGCTCGCGCAGTTCCTTGCGGACGGCTTCCAGCTGGCGGCGGAGCAGGAACTCGCGCTGCTGCTTGTCGACGCCCTCCTGGACGTCCTTGGCGATGGTCTCGGCGACATCCTGCTCGGCCAGGTGGTCGCGCAGGTGCTGGGTGGCGAGCTTGAGGCGGGCGACCGGGTCGGCGGTCTCCAGCAGCTCGATCTTCTGTTCGGTGGTCAGGAAGGGGGAGTAACCGGAGTTGTCGGCGAGCTGGGACACGTCGTCGATGGCCTGGACACGGTCCACGACCTGCCAGGCGCCGCGCTTGCGCAGCCAGGCGGTGGCGAGGGCCTTGTACTCCTTCACCAGTTCGGTGACGTGGCCGGGCAGCGGCTCGGGCACGGTCTCGTCGATGCGTGTGCCCTCGACCCACAGCGCCGCGCCCGGTCCGGTGGTGCCGGCGCCGATCTTGACGCGGCCGCGACCGCGGATCAGGGCGCCGGGGTCGCCGTCGGCGAGGCGGCCGACCTGCTCGACGGTGCCGAGCACGCCGGTGCCGGGGTAGGTGCCGTCGACGCGCGGGACCAGGAGCACTCTGGGCTTGCCCGGCTCGGAGCGGGCGGCGGCCTGGGCGGCCTCCACCGCTGCGCGTACGTCGGCGTCGTTCAGGTCCAGCGGAACCACCATTCCGGGCAGCACGACCTCGTCGTCGAGCGGCAGCACTGGGAGGGTGAGCGGTGTGGACGTCGAAGCCATGATCTCCCTTTCGGCAGTCAAGTTGAGCTATGCCGACTCAATGCGCGGCGCTCCGCGGATGTTCCCGGGTTCGCGCGTCGTTCGCTGTGGGCGATCAGGGCTGGGTCAGGGCTGGATCAGAACTGGATCAGGGCTGAGGGACAACAGGGCTTCGCGTGCTGGTCACCCGGGCTGAAGCTGCCCGCTTCGCTCGCGGTGCCAGCGGCGGATCAGAGGCCAGGTGGTGATGCCTATCGTCAGGGAGATCAGATGGCCCCAGTCCGTCATCGGGTCCGTGAAGGCGCTCAGGTCCTCCAGCAGCATGCCGGCGAAGACGGTGAGCATCGGCCAGCGCACCCACGGCGGGAGCAGCCCCGCCAGGGCGCCCACGCTGGTGGCCACGCCGAAGCTGATGCCGTAGTCGAGGCGGTGCAGCGAGCTGTCGGGCAGATGGCCGGCCAGCACGGCGACGCCCACGGTGCCCTCGGTGGCGAGGGTGGCCAGTATGTGGCCCAGCAGGAAGACGACCGCCGTACGCGCCCCGCCCAGCCGCCGCTCCAACGCGGTCAGCACCAGCAGGAAGCAGATCACGTACGGCGAGGTGAACCCGCCCGCGACCCACAGCGCACTCGCGATCAGCACCTGCACGGGCGTGCGCAGCAGGTGCGCCACGTCCGTACTGGAGGCCTGGTAGATCGCGTGGCGCAGGGAGGGCGAGGCACAGGTGGCGATCGTCGAGGTGACGGCCAGCAGCACCGCGTAACCGAAGGTGAACGGCGTGCCGGTGGGGGTGGGGAGAATCCGCCGGACGCGGAGGGCGCGAGGACGGGACGGCGGTGCCGGGACCGATACCGGTGCCGGCACCGCGGGTGCGGTGGTCGCGCCACGCTGACGTGGCAGGCCGTCCAGCAGGTCGGAGACCTCGGGAAGAGGCGCGGCCGAGGGCGTCGTGCCGGCCGTCGCGGTGTGCTCCACGTGAGGTGCTCCTTCCGTTTCCCCCACCTTTCGGGCCCCCACGGGCAACTGTCCATGACGGACGCCACATCCAGGCCGATTCTCAGCGCCTTCTCAGCGTGTTGACGAACTTCTCACAGCCACCGTACGGTCCACCGGCGTTCACGGACGCAGCAGGCTCACCTCCCTCGCGTGCGTCTCCCGCGTCGCCGGATCCCAGTCGCCCGTGCAGTACACGGACGCCTCGCCGATGGCCCCGTCACGGATCTCGGCGCGCATCAACTCCCGGCAGTACCAGGTGCCCTGCTCGTCCTCCCAGCTCTCCTCGAACTCCAGCACAAGGCCGGTGGGAGTCGGGTCGACGCGGTACCGGGGCACCGTGCCGAGGAAGGGGTGACTGCGGCGGCGCAAGGCGACGAGTTCGTCGCGGCCCCGGGACTGCAGCCGCCACTGCGGGATCGTCAGATCGAGGAGGACGTCGTCGGTGAACAGCCCGTCGGGGGCGGTGTTGGTCTCCAGGAACCGTACGAAGAGCTCGGCGAGTTCCTTGACCCGGGCGTCGGTCTGCGTGCTCATGACCGCGCTCCTTCGAGGTTGCCGGCGACGACCGCCATCGTGGCGTTCAGCTCGGCGGTGGGACTGAACTCGACGATCTCGGTTCCGGCGAAGACGAGGGGCAGATGCCCGGGGGCGCCGTAGTAGGCGTCACCGGCGTGGAAGACCTCGTCGTGGTCGGCGTACCGGAACACCAGCTGTCCGGTGAGGACCTGGCCCCAGTGCGGGCACTGACAGCGGTCGTCGGGCAGACCCCGGAACAGCGGCGCGGGGTCCATGTCCTGCTTCACGGTCTCGTAGCCGACGGTGTAGGGCCCGACCTGGGCGTACCGGCCCTCCATGACGGGCTCGTCCATCTGGAGCTCCGCCTCGGCCTTGGATGTGCGTGGCATGGTGTCCGCCTTCCTTCGTCGTGGTCGCTTCGACACAGAAGGCGTGAGGTCGCGTGGCACGATGTGCGGCGGCGCCTCACAGCTCCCAGGCCGGCGGGTCTTCGGGCCGGTAGACGCAGAGGGTGCCGGTGCGCAGGGCGGTCTCCAGATGCCGCCCGAGTTCGGGATGCACCTCGCCGATCCGGCGTACGGCGGCCCGGACGCGCGCGGTGACGGCGGTGCGGGCGCGTTCGGCGGGGGATCCGGTACGACGGACCCGGCCGCCGATGCCGTACGCGGCGGCGAGCTGCGCCACCAGGGCGTCCCGCTCGACGGCGATCCGGGCGGAGTGGTCGGCGTCCCCGGCGGCGTCGGCGTCCCGCGCCTCCTCCTCCAGCTCCCGCAGCCTGCGCCGGTACGCGGTCCGTGCGGTGGCGTCGATGACCTCGCCGGTGTCGCCCTCGGCGTGAAGGCCGGCCGACCGCTCCCCGACCGCCTCGGACACCCCGGGCGACGCCAGCTCCACGGCCGGGACGGGGGTGCCGGGGCGGGCGAGCAGGACGGCGATGTCATGCAGCCCCTTGCTGTCGGGGATCCGCACGTCACGACCCGCGTAACGGAGATGCCAGAGGGGACCTTCGCGGTGGAAGAGGGGGGTGACGGGAGGTGCGGGGGGAACGGCGTCCCTAGGGGGATGCGGTTGGGCGTCCCGAGAGGGATGCGGAGGTACCTCCCGAGGGGGCGTCCGGGACACTCCGGCCACCGCGCCGCCGACGGATGCCCCGCTGACCGCGCCCTCCACCCCACCACTGGCGGACGCACCCCGGCCCGCGCCCTCCACCGCGCCACCGCCCGGTGTACCGCCCGCCGCATCATCTACCGCGCCCCCGGCGGACGCACCCCCGGCCGCATCGGCCACCCCGCCGCCCGACGTATCGCTGATCGCCTCGTCCACCACGCCGCCACCGAACACGCCACTGGCGGACGCACCCCCACCCGCGCCCTCCACCGCGCCACCGCCCGGTGTACCGCCCGCCGCATCATCTACCGCGCCCCCGGACACAACGCCGGCCGCATCGTCGACCGCGCCCTCGGCGGACGCACCGCCGGCCGCATCGGCCATCATGCCGCCGGATGCGCCGCCCATTACCTCCTCCACCGTGCCGACGCCGGACACACCGCCCCTTGCCCCGTCACCCACGCTCGCGGCACCCCTCGCCCCGCCCGCTTCCTCGCCGCCGGTCCGCCGCGCACGGGCCCCCGCAGAAGCCGCCCCCTCCCCGTCCGCTTCCTCATCGCCCGTCCGCCGTGCCCAGGCTCCCGCCGCCCCCTCCCCGTCCGCTTCCTCATCGCCCGTCCGCCGTGCTCGGGCCCCCGCCGACCCTTCCCCCGTCTCACCTCGGATCCGGTCGGCCACGGTCAGCGCGCCCGTTGCCTCGGCGGACCGTAGTGCGGCCTCCCTGTGGGCGTGGGCTCGCCGGTCGTCGCCCATGGCCGCCGCCAGCAGGGCGAGGTGGCGGTCGACGGGGCCGCGTACCGCCGCGCCGATGCCCTCGACCACGTACAGGCCGGCGTAGGGGGCGAGGAGGTCGTAGAGCGCGGACGCGCAGGGGTGGGAGCCGGTCGCGGCCACCGTCTCCGCGGCCTGGGCCACCATCGGCAGCCACTCGCTGTCGCGGGGTGCCGTGCCGAGGTGGGGCGCCACCGCCGACAGACGGCGCGCGGCCTCCTCCAGGCGGCCGAACTGCGCGGCGAGAAGCGCGAGCGACACCAGCGGCCACAGACCGGGGAGGCGGTCGAGGGGCGGCATCACGGCGAGGAGCCGCGTCACGCCGTCGAGGTCGCCCGTGTCGGTGTACAGACACCAGCGCTGGGTGCCGGCGAGCAGCGCGGCGTTGGCGCTGCCGGCCTCGCGGCCGAGTGCCTCCACCTCGTCGAGGGCGGCCGCGCAGTCGTCGTAACGGCCCTCCATCAGGGCGCGCGAGCCGCGCCACAGCGGTACGTACCAGGCGTACAGGGGCCGCCGCAGCGGTCGTACGACCGCCTCGTACGCCGTCACTTCCGCGTCGGCCGCGGCGAACGCGCCCGTCTCCGTCAGGGCCACCAACCTCAGTCGCCGGCCGAGGAGTTCGAGGACCGGGTCGCGCAGGTCGCGGGCGGTCGTCACGATCCGCGCGGACCAGGCGAGCCGGTCGCGGCAGTGGTCGGGACCGGAGAGGGCGTCGCAGAGGGCGGCGAGGGCCGGTCCGAGAACCGCCGGGTCGCCGGTCTCCTCGGCGAGACGGACGGCTTCCTCGGCGAGGGCGACCCGATGCGCCTCGGTCTCGACCAGCCCGCCGGCGAGCGACAGACGGGCGGTGACGGCGGCCCGGAGACCGGCGTGAGCGGGCTCGCCTGCCACCGCGTCCCGCGCCTCGACCAGCAGGTCGACCTGTTCCCGGTCCGAAAGGTCCACCTCGAACCCCACGGGCCCCGTCCCCAGTCCGAGCGCGGCCCGCGCCAGCAGGTCCCCCCGTCCGAGCTGCCGTGCCACCCGCGCCGCCCGCAGCAACGCCTCCCGCGCGGCCCCCGGCTCCCCGGCCCCGAACCGAGCGGTCCCGAGCCCGATCAACACCTCGGCGAACTCGGCCCGTTCACCGGGGGACGGGCCCTCGTTCTCGTCGGTCTCGACGGCTCCATGCCCCCATGCCTCCACCGCCCGCTCGTACCAGCGTGCCGCGTCCTCGAACGCGTACAGCGCCTCCGCCCGCGCCGCGGCCTCGCGGGCGAACCGGGCTGCCCGCGGGGCGTGTTCGGGGCCGGCGAGGAACAGGTGGTGGGCGACCTCCGCGGGGCCCGTGTCCCGGCCGCGGCGGGCGTAGCCGGCCAGGACGTCGGCTGCGGTGTGGTGCAGGACGGAACGGTCGGCGGGGGTGAGGGTGTCGTACACCGCGTCCCGCAGCAGGTCGTGCCGGAAGGCGCCCCGGTCCACCGCCGCCCCGGCCGACAGCCCGGCCTCGGCCGCCTCGCCGAGCAGCGCCCGCACCTCCGCCAACGGCACCTCCGCCGTCTCGGCCAGCACGTCCAGCCGGAACCGCGTGCCGAGCACCGCGGCGACGTCCAGCACGCGTGCCGCCCGCGGTGACAGATCCGCCAATCGCTCCTCTACGGCGGCCCGTACGGTGACGGAGGAGGCGCCGGTACCGTCGACGGCCGGCGGCACGCTCCAACTCCCGGCCCTCAGCGACTCGGTGACGAAGAAGGCCTCACCACCGGTGCGTTGGACGAAGGACCGCAGCGCATCCGCCTCCGGCGCCGTCCCCGTCACCGCCTCGACCAGCTCCGCGACGTCCCGCTCCCCCAACGGCCCGACCCTCAACACCCGCCCTCGCCGCAGCAGTTGCCCCCAGACCCATCCCCGCTCCTCCCACCCGGCCCCACCCGCACGCGCCCGAGAGCCCTGCTCCCCTTCGACCTCACGTCCGGCGCCTCCGCCATCCCCCTTCCCGTCGCCGGCGTCCCGTCGCCGGTTCCGCCGCACCACCCCCTCCTCCCTGGTAGTGGTCAGCAGCAGGACCGGCAGGGTGCGGGTGGCGTCGGACGTTTCCAGGAGGAGGCGGAGCGAGGACGCGTCGGCGGCGTGGAGGTCGTCCAGGACGAGGAGCAGGGGTCGGGGGCGGGCGGCCGTGGCGAGGAGGTCGGTCAGGTCGCCGGTGAGGCGCAGCCGGGCCGCCTCGGGGTCCGCGCCGCGCAGGGCGCCGGGACCGGCGCCGGCGACCAGCGCCCGCAGCGGCGGTGACGCGGTGACCAGCCGCCCACAGGCCGCGTCGTCCGCGACCAACTCCCGCACCAGCCGTGACCAGGGGCGGAACGCCCGAGCGGCGGTCTGCGGCGGGCACCAGGTCCACAGCGTGCGGAACCCCTCGGCGCGCTCGGTGGCCTCCTCCGCCGTACGCGTCTTGCCCGCCCCGGCCGGTCCCGTCAGCGTGACCAGCCCGCCCCGGCCCGCCGCCGCCCGGTCCAGGGCGGCACGGAGTTCCCCCAGCACGTCCTCGCGTCCCACGAACGGGTACTTCGCGGTCATGGCGGCAACCACCACGCTCTTCCAGAGGTCCACCAGGGCTCTTCCCGGACCGTCCGTGCTTCGAGCGTAGGCACTGGTGGTGTGCGGCAGCCACCCGTAATTCGCCCGGCCGTCAACACCGCTTCGTGCAGGATGGGTCCATGACCACCACCTACGACACTCCTGTGGTCCTGGACCGTCGCGAGGGCCCGTACGGCGAGGTCGTGCTGCGCCGGCACGGCGAGTTGCTGCAGATCATCGCCAACGGCTGCTTTCTCATGGACACCTCGGACGGCCGCTCGGAACGGCTGCTGGTCGACGCCGCGCTGCGGGCCCTGGACGCCCGCGAGGACCCGGCCGTGCTGATCGGCGGCCTCGGCGTCGGTTTCTCGCTCGCACACGCCGCGGCGAATCCACGCTGGGGCGCGATCACCGTCGTGGAACGGGAACCGGCCGTCATCGACTGGCACCGTGACGGTCCGCTCACGGACATCTCCGCGCGGGCCCTCGCCGATCCCCGTACCGAGATCGTGGAAGCGGATCTGCTGACATTCCTGCGTGAGACATGCGCCACGTACGACGCCCTGTGCCTGGACATCGACAACGGTCCCGACTGGACTGTCACGGAGGGCAACGACGGCCTGTACGCGCGGGCCGGACTCGCAAGCTGCGCAAGGGTGTTGAAACCCGGCGGGGTGCTCGCGGTGTGGTCGGCACAGCCCTCTCCGGAATTTGAAGGAACACTGTGGAATGCCGGGTTCCAACAGGTGCGTACCGAAGAGATCCCGGTTGCCCGGGGCGTTCCCGACGTCGTGCATCTCGGCGTCCGACCTGGATAGCCGAGGGACGGTCACTCCCCGTACTCTGCTTCCCTGACGCAGATCATTCAAGCGTCAATCGCAAGCATGCGCAGGCACAGCCAGGCATAGCCAGTCAGAAGGAATGACCCCACGCATTCCGGAAAGCAACTCAGGGGCGGGCGATGGAGCAGACCCACACATCCCACAACGGCACGACGGCGACCCCGGGCGCACAGCGCCGGGTCCTGGTGGTCGAGGACGACCCGACCATCGTGGACGCCATCGCGGCCCGCCTGCGCGCCGAGGGTTTCCTCGTGCAGACCGCGGGTGACGGCCCGGCCGCCGTCGACACCGCCGAGGCCTGGCAGCCCGATCTGCTGATCCTCGACATCATGCTGCCCGGCTTCGACGGGCTGGAGGTCTGCCGCCGTGTGCAGGCCGCCCGTCCGGTGCCGGTGCTGATGCTCACCGCGCGCGACGACGAGACCGACATGCTGGTCGGACTCGGTGTCGGCGCCGACGACTACATGACCAAGCCGTTCTCCATGCGGGAGCTGGCCGCGCGGGTGCACGTCCTGCTGCGGCGCGTCGAGCGGGCCGCGCTGGCCGCCGCGACGCCGAGAAGCGGCATCCTGCGGCTCGGCGAGCTGGAGATCGACCACGCGCAGCGGCGGGTACGGGTCCGCAGCGAGGACGTCCACCTCACGCCGACCGAGTTCGACCTGCTGGTGTGCCTCGCCAACACGCCCCGCGCGGTGCTCTCCCGGGAGCAGCTGCTGGCGGAGGTGTGGGACTGGGCGGACGCCTCCGGCACCCGGACCGTGGACAGCCACATCAAGGCGCTCCGCCGGAAGATCGGCGCCGAGCGGATCCGCACGGTGCACGGCGTGGGCTATGCGCTGGAGACCCCGACGCCATGAGTGACGGGCCGGCCGCACGGAGAGGCCCCGGGGAGCCCGAACCCTGGGGCGGTCTGCGCCCGTTCTCGATCAAGACCAAGCTGGGCGCACTGGTCGTCATCGCGGTCCTCATCACCACCGGGCTGATGATGATCGCCATGCGCACGGCGACGGAGCTGCGCTTCATCACGGTCTTCTCGATGATCGCCACACTGCTCATCACGCAGTTCGTGGCCCATTCGCTCACCGCGCCGCTGGACGACATGAACACCGTCGCCCGCTCGATATCGCACGGCGACTACACCCGCCGGGTGCGCGAGAGCCGCCGGGACGAGCTGGGCGACCTCGCCCAGACGATCAACCGCATGGCGGACGACCTGGAGGCCCAGGACCGGCAACGCAAGGAGCTGGTGGCAAACGTCTCGCACGAGCTGCGCACCCCCATCGCGGGTCTGCGCGCGGTGCTGGAGAACATCGTCGACGGCGTCACGACCGCCGACCCGGAGACCATGCGCACGGCGCTGAAGCAGACCGAGCGGCTCGGGCGGCTGGTGGAGACGCTGCTGGATCTGTCCCGGCTGGACAACGGCGTCGTACCGCTGCGCAAGCGGCGGTTCGAGGTGTGGCCGTACCTCTCGGGCGTGCTGAAGGAGGCCAACATGGCCGTGCCCGCGCGCGCGGGCATCGCCTCGGGCTCCGGCAGCCACACCCGTACGGACGTCCATCTGCACCTCGACGTCACCCCGCCGGAGCTGACCGCGCACGCGGACCCCGAGCGCATTCACCAGGTTGTGGCGAATCTCATCGACAACGCGGTCAAGCACAGCCCGCCGCACGGCCGTGTGACCGTGAAGGCGCGGCGCGGCGCGCTGCCGGAGTCGCTGGAACTGGAGGTGCTGGACGAGGGCCCGGGCATCCCGCCCTCGGAGTGGCACCGCGTCTTCGAACGCTTCAACCGCGGCGGCGCGGGCGCGTCCAACGGGCAGGGCGGGGACGGCGGTACGGGTCTCGGGCTCGCGATCGCCCGCTGGGCGGTCGATCTGCACGGAGGCCGGATCGGAGTGGCCGAATCCGAGCGGGGTTGCCGGATTCTTGTCACCCTTCCGGGAGAGACATCCGTGCCAAGTTGACGTAAAGTCCGAACCGGAGCGTCAAGATCCACCTGCGTCCGGGCTGACGGACACGTGTGATCAGGCACCCGCCCGTACACGCCGTGTGCAGGGCCCTCGTCGTCGCACCCCGACGCACCTGATTCAAAGCGGAACCACACTTGTTTCCCGCCATTTCACGGCCCGAAACCCGCTTTGAGATGTGACTTACGCGACGATGACCTTGCTCGGCCTGACCTGACCGGCCATGGGGGCGTAGCCTTTATTTCCGCTGTCCATCACCTTGTGAAGCGGAAGAGGGCGGTTGCCGCCGTGTCGCCACAGTCCCCCAGTAACTCGAGCATCTCGACCGACCAAGCCGGGAAGAACCCCGCTGCCGCGTTCGGTCCGAACGAGTGGCTCGTCGACGAGATCTATCAGCAGTACCTCCAGGACCCGAACTCGGTTGACCGAGCCTGGTGGGACTTCTTCGCCGACTACAAGCCAGGGGCGGCCGCCACCCCGGCTCCCGCGGAGACCACCGCGGCGGCTCCGGCGCCCGCCACCCCGGCTCCGGCCGCCAAGGCCGAGGCCGCCGCCCCGCAGGGCCCGGAGCTGGTGACGCTGCGCGGTCCCGCCGCCGCCGTCGCGAAGAACATGAACGCCTCCCTGGAGCTGCCGACCGCCACCTCGGTCCGCGCCGTCCCGGTGAAGCTGCTGTTCGACAACCGCATCGTCATCAACAACCACCTCAAGCGCGCCCGGGGCGGGAAGATCTCCTTCACGCACCTGATCGGCTACGCGATGGTGCAGGCCATCAAGGCCATGCCGTCGATGAACTGGTCGTTCGGCGAGAAGGACGGCAAGCCGACCCTGATCAAGCCGGCGCACGTCAACCTGGGCCTCGCCATCGACCTGGTGAAGCCCAACGGTGACCGCCAGCTCGTCGTGGCCGCCATCAAGAAGGCCGAGACCCTGAACTTCTTCGAGTTCTGGCAGGCCTACGAGGACATCGTCCGTCGCGCCCGCGACAACAAGCTGACGATGGACGACTTCACCGGTGTCACGGTCTCCCTGACCAACCCGGGCGGCCTCGGCACGGTCCACTCCGTGCCGCGTCTGATGCCCGGCCAGTCGGTGATCATGGGCGTCGGCTCCATGGACTACCCGGCGGAGTTCCAGGGCACCAGCCAGGACACCCTGAACAAGCTCGGCATCTCCAAGGTCATGACGCTCACGTCGACCTACGACCACCGGGTGATCCAGGGCGCCGCCTCCGGCGAGTTCCTGCGCGCCGTCGCGAACCTCCTCCTCGGCGAGAACGGCTTCTACGACGACATCTTCGAGGCCCTGCGCATCCCCTACGAGCCGGTCCGCTGGCTCAAGGACATCGACGCCAGCCACGACGACGACGTCACCAAGGCCGCCCGTGTCTTCGAGCTGATCCACTCCTACCGGGTCCGCGGCCATGTCATGGCCGACACCGACCCGCTGGAGTACCGCCAGCGCAAGCACCCCGACCTGGACATCACCGAGCACGGCCTCACCCTGTGGGACCTGGAGCGCGAGTTCGCCGTCGGCGGCTTCGCCGGCAAGTCGATGATGAAGCTGCGCGACATCCTCGGCGTGCTGCGCGACTCGTACTGCCGCACCACCGGCATCGAGTTCATGCACATCCAGGACCCCAAGCAGCGCAAGTGGATCCAGGACCGCGTGGAGCGCGGCCACACCAAGCCGGAGCGCGAGGAGCAGCTGCGCATCCTGCGCCGGCTGAACGCGGCGGAGGCCTTCGAGACCTTCCTGCAGACCAAGTACGTCGGCCAGAAGCGCTTCTCCCTGGAGGGCGGCGAGTCCGTCATCCCGCTGCTGGACGCGGTCCTCGACAGCGCGGCGGAATCCCGCCTGGACGAGGTCGTCATCGGCATGGCCCACCGCGGCCGGCTGAACGTCCTGGCCAACATCGTCGGCAAGTCGTACGCCCAGATCTTCCGCGAGTTCGAGGGCAACCTCGACCCGAAGTCGATGCACGGCTCCGGCGACGTGAAGTACCACCTGGGCGCCCAGGGCACCTTCACCGGTCTGGACGGCGAGCAGATCAAGGTCTCGCTGGCCGCGAACCCCTCCCACCTGGAGACGGTCGACCCGGTCATCGAGGGCATCACCCGCGCCAAGCAGGACATCATCAACAAGGGCGGCACGGACTTCACCGTCCTGCCGGTCGCCCTGCACGGCGACGCGGCCTTCGCGGGCCAGGGCGTGGTGGCCGAGACCCTGAACATGTCGCAGCTGCGCGGCTACCGCACCGGCGGCACGGTCCACATCGTCATCAACAACCAGGTCGGCTTCACCGCGGCCCCCGAGTCCTCGCGCTCGTCGATGTACGCGACGGACGTGGCGAGGATGATCGAGGCCCCGATCTTCCACGTGAACGGCGACGACCCCGAGGCGGTCGTCCGCGTTGCCCGGCTGGCTTTCGAGTTCCGCCAGGCGTTCAACAAGGACGTGGTGATCGACCTCATCTGCTACCGCCGCCGCGGTCACAACGAGTCGGACAACCCGGCCTTCACCCAGCCTCTGATGTACGACCTGATCGACAAGAAGCGCTCGGTGCGCAAGCTCTACACCGAGTCCCTGATCGGTCGCGGCGACATCACCCTGGAAGAGGCCGAGCAGGCCCTGCAGGACTACCAGGGGCAGCTGGAGAAGGTCTTCACGGAGGTCCGCGAGGCCGTCACCTCCCAGCCGGCCACCGGCCCGGTGTCGGACCCGCAGGCGGAGTTCCCAGTCGCCGTGAACACCGCGATCTCCACGGAGACCGTGAAGCGGATCGCCGAGTCCCAGGTCAACATCCCCGACACCTTCCACGTCCACCCGCGTCTGCTGCCGCAGCTGCAGCGCCGGGCGGCGATGGTCGAGGACGGCACGATCGACTGGGGCATGGGCGAGACGCTCGCCGTGGGGTCGTTGCTGCTGGAAGGCACCCCGGTCCGCCTCTCCGGCCAGGACTCCCAGCGCGGCACCTTCGGCCAGCGCCACGCGGTCCTCATCAACCGCGAGACGGGCGAGGAGTACACCCCGCTGCAGTACCTCGCCGAGGACCAGGCCCGCTACAACGTCTACAACTCCCTGCTCTCCGAGTACGCGGTCATGGGCTTCGAATACGGCTACTCGCTGGCCCGGCCCGACGCGCTCGTGCTGTGGGAGGCCCAGTTCGGCGACTTCGTCAACGGCGCGCAGACCATCGTCGACGAGTACATCTCGGCGGCGGAGCAGAAGTGGGGCCAGACGTCCGGCGTCACCCTCCTGCTCCCCCACGGCTACGAGGGCCAGGGCCCGGACCACTCCTCGGCCCGCGTCGAGCGCTTCCTCCAGCTGTGCGCGCAGAACAACATGACGGTCGCGATGCCCACGCTCCCGTCGAACTACTTCCACCTGCTCCGCTGGCAGGTGCACAACCCGCACCACAAGCCGCTGGTGGTCTTCACCCCGAAGTCGATGCTGCGTCTGAAGGCCGCCGCGTCGAAGACGGAGGAGTTCACCTCGGGTCAGTTCCGCCCGGTCATCGGCGACTCCACGGTCGACGCGGCCGCGGTCCGCAAGGTCGTCTTCGTGGCGGGCAAGCTGTACTACGACCTGGAGGCCGAGCGCGCCAAGCGCGGCGTCACGGACACCGCGATCATCCGCATCGAGCGCCTGTACCCGCTGCCGGGTGCCGAGCTCCAGGCGGAGATCGCCAAGTACCCGAACGCCGAGAAGTACCTCTGGGCCCAGGAGGAGCCGGCCAACCAGGGCGCCTGGCCGTTCATCGCCCTGAACCTGATCGACCACCTGGACCTGGCGGTCGGCGCGGACATCCCGGCGGGCGAGCGCCTGCGCCGGATCTCCCGCCCGCACAGCTCCTCGCCCGCCGTCGGCTCCGCCAAGCGGCACCAGGCGGAGCAGGAGCAGCTGGTGCGCGAGGTGTTCGAGGCGTAACCGCTCCTGCGGACAGCACGCGGCAGGGCCGCACCCCCTGGTGGGGGGGTGCGGCCCTGCCGTTTGCGCACCCGCGCGCCTCTATCCTTGGCAGCATGTACTTCACGGACCGAGGCATCGAAGAACTGGAGAAGCGGCGCGGCGAGGAGGAAGTCACCTTCGAGTGGCTCGCCGAGCAGCTGCGAACGTTCGTCGACCTGAACCCGGACTTCGAGGTACCGGTGGAACGCCTCGCCACATGGCTGGCCCGCCTCGACGACGAGGACGACGAGTAGCCACGGGTCGCGGGGGTCGTTCACGGGTGGGGACGGCGCGTGGCCGCGGGGCGCGGGCTCGTCGACGGGGGCGACCTGTCGCCGGTGGGTGCCGAACGTGTGGACGGGGACGATCGGACGCCGACGGGCGCATGGCTCGTGAACGAGTGCCTACGGCTCGTGGGCGAGGGCGACCGGCCACCGGCGCATGGCTCGTGGGCGAGAGCCGCCGGGCACACGGCACGTGAGCCAAGACAACCGGCAGCCGCCAGGCGCATGGCTCGTGGGCGAGGACGACCAGCTCATGGGCGAGAGCGACCGGCAGCCGCCAGGCACACGGCACACGGCACGTGAGCCAACACGACCGGCAGCCGCCGTGCGGCTCTCGTTCCCGAGGACGACGGCTGGTCATCGGTCGCGGTGCTCGTGGACGACGACGTGTGCCGGCGGACGCGGGGGTGTTGAGCGAGGGCGACGGGTAGCCGGGCCTGCCCTGCGTGCGGAGCCGCCGCATGGTGCGCGTTCGTGGTCTCCCTGGGTCCTCAGTCCCACGGCCACACCGTTGCGTACGTCAGCCCCAGCGCCCCGTGCGCCAGCAGCAGCGCACCCGCCGCGATCCAGCCACCGTTGCGGCGCCGTAGGCCCCAGGCCGTGAGCGGGATGCCTGCCGCCACCTGAGCAAGGGCCAGGGCGCGGGGGCCGGGCAGGCCGGGCCAGGGCAGGCGAGGGGCCTGGCGGCCACCCTCGGTCACCTCAGGGCGCGTGTCGGTCGCCTCATTGGCCGCCGCCGGGCGCGCGTCGGTCCCCTCCGGGCGCGTGTCGGTTGCCCCGTGCAGTCCCGCCGGTCGACCGGGCGGGTGTCCGAGCGGGCGCGGGCCGCCTCGCGCAGGCGGTCCGCGGGTTCGCCGGGTGCCATCCCCTCCGGCAACGACACTCCCGCGCGGGTGAGGACGGCGAGCAGGGCGCGCAGCCGGGCCCGGGCGTCGGCGACCCGGTCGGGCTTGGTGAGGTGGTCCAGCGCCTGGACGTCCAGGACCGGATCCAGGCCCAGGCGGCCGGCGAAGGTGCGCATCGCCTCGTCCTCGCCGGCCGGTGTGCCGTTGGCGAGCCAGACGTAGCCGACGGGGCGGCGGAAGCCCGACCCGAGGATGTAACCGGCCCGGTCGGCGTCCCACCACAGGGCGAGCACGGGCCAGGGCGCGCCCACGGCGAGGGCGGTGGCCCAGCCGGTCAGCACACGGTCGACGGGTTCCCCGCCGTTCAGCCAGGGCGTGCCCTCGGGGACCAGGACGCTCCAGTCGTCACCGGCCCGGGTGAGCAGCATGTGCTCGTGGAGGAGCTGTGCCACGGGGACGACGGACTCCGGCCGGGCGCGGCACAGCAGGAGGGCGCCGGGCGCGGACACGGCGGCCGGACCGGTGCGGAAGGCTTCCGTCGACATGGTCACACGCTAGAGCGGTTCGACCCTTCGGTCCTGTTGTGAGCCGGACCGCCACCCTCTCGCCTCTCGTCCTGTCACCTGTCGCCCTGTCACCTGTCGCCGTGCCGGCCACTCCCCCGAAAGGGTGTCTTGACTTTCCGTGCCCGCGATATATCGTGAATAGCAGAAGACGCGATATGGCGCGTTGGGACGGGGAGGTCCGCATCATGTCCGAGTGGTCCGTCGGGGAGCCGAGGAAGCTCACGTTCGACAAGCCCGTGAGGGAACTGCACGTACGCATCGTCAACGGAACGGTGAACGTGGTGGGCACGGACGAAGGTTCCGCACGCCTGGAGGTCTCCGAGATCGAGGGACCGCCCCTGGTGGTCACCCAGCAGGGCGGCACCCTCACCGTCGCCTACGAGGACCTCCCCTGGAAGGGCTTCCTCAAGTGGCTCGACCGCAAGGGCTGGCGGCGCAGCGCCGTCGTCTCCCTCGCTGTGCCGGCCGACACGCGCGTGGAGGTGGGCGTGGTGGGCGCCGCGGCCGTGGTCTCCGGCATCGAGGGACGCACGGAGGTCAAGGGCGTCACCGGCGACACCACGCTCGTGCGGCTCACCGGCGCGGTGCGCGCCGACACCGTCTCGGGGAACGTGGAGGCGCAGGCCCTGCGCGGCGACCTCCGCTTCAACTCCGTCTCGGGCGATCTGACCGTGGTGGAGGCGGGCTCCTCGGTCAAGGCGGACTCGGTGAGCGGCTCGATGATCGTCGACCTGGACCCGACGAGCCGGCCGACCGACATCACCCTGGCGAACGTCTCGGGCGAGATCGCCATCCGGCTGCCGCACCCGGCGGACGCCGAGGTGGAGGCGAACACCGCGAGCGGCTCGGTCTCCAACGCCTTCGAGGACCTGAGGGTCAGCGGCCAGTGGGGCGCCAAGCGGATCACCGGCCGGCTCGGCGCGGGCAACGGCAGGCTCAAGGCCACGACCGTCTCGGGCTCGATCGCGCTGCTGCGACGGCCGCCGGTCGAGGAGGAGCCGTGGGACGTGGAGCCGGAGGACATCGGCCCGCTGGTCGAGGACACGCCACCGAAGGCCGGCCCCGGGACCTCGGACGCGAGCGGACGGACCGGCCCCGCGGACACCTCCGAGGCCGGAGGACACAGCGACTCGGGGGATAATTCCGCTTCCGGCCAGGGTGACGGCGCGAGCGACGCCCCGGCCGACGGCACGACCGACAAGAAGGTGCTCTGACATGCCCCCCGTCTTCGCCCATGGCCGCCTGCGTCTCTACCTGCTGAAGCTGCTGGACGAGGCGCCGCGCCACGGTTACGAGGTGATCCGTCTCCTCGAGGAGCGGTTCCAGGGCCTGTACGCACCGTCGGCCGGCACCGTCTACCCCCGCCTCGCCAAGCTGGAGGCCGAGGGCCTGGTCACCCACACCACCGAGGGCGGCCGCAAGGTGTATGCCATCACGGACGCCGGTCGCGCCGAACTGGCCGACCGCAGCGGCGAGTTGGCCGATCTGGAGCTGGAGATCCGGGAGTCGGTGGCGGAGCTCGCCGCCGAGATCCAGGCCGATGTGCGCGGCGCCGCGGGCGATCTGCGGCGCGAGATGCGCGCGGCGGCCTCGGAGGCACGCGGCGGCCCCGGCGGCAGGGGGCGCGGCCGACAGGAGGGTCCGCCGGGGGACTTCGCCGAGTACTCCGACAAGGAGTCCTGGCAGGCCGCCAAGGAGGAGATGCGGCGGGTCAAGCAGGAGTGGAAGGAGCAGGCCCGGCGCGCCAAGGACGAGAGCCGGCGGGCGCGTGAGGAGGCCCAGCGGGCCCGGCGTCAGGCCAAGGAGGCGCAGGAGCGGGCCCGGGCACAGGCACAGGAGGAGGTGCAGCGCATCGCCAAGCGGGTGCAGGATCAGGTGCAGGACCACTTCGCGCGGGGTGACTGGCCGGCCGGGGTGCGCGAGGGACTGACCGAACTGGCCAAGGAGTTCGGCGACTTCGGGATGAACTTCGGCAAGGAGTTCGGCAAGGACCTGGGCTTCGGACGAGGCGGCAGCGGCGCCTCCGCGCCACGCCCGGAGTACTCGCACACACCGGAGGACTTCCCCGCCGAGTACGAGCCGGCCTGGGCGCACGAGGACGCCACCGGGGAACCAGCCCGCGACCTCGACCGTCTGCTCGACCGTTTCCGGGACGACATCCGTGACGCCGCCCGCGACCACGGCGTCACGGACGACCAGTTCCGCGACGCCCGCCGCCATCTGTCCACGGCGGCGGCGCACATCGGGGCGATACTGCGCTCGCCGAGAAGCTGAGATCCGACGGACCGCCTCCCTCGGGCAGGGCCGACTTGAGCCGCACTGCCAGAGGAAGCGGGCCACCTTGCCGCCGGGCGTCAGGCCTCAGGCGTCAGGCGTCAGGCGTCAGGCGTCAGGCGTCAGGCGTCAGGCGTCAGGCGAGAGGGAGGCTTGACCGGCGCCCCGTTCAGCCGGCCTTCGCCTCGCCGGGCCCGCCGTGGAGGATCCGGGACAGCGCCTCGTACGTCACTCCGTGGTCGGCGAGGACCTCGGCGGGGACGCCCGGCAGCAGGGTCAGCGACAGCAGGAGGTGTTCATCGCCGATGTGCCGGTCGCCGTGGGCGACGGCCGAGCGCAGGGCGCGTTCGAGGACCTGTTTGGCGGCCCGCCCGAAGGTGCGGCGCCCCTGCGACCACCAGCCCCTGTCACTGCGGTCGCCGGACATCGCCCCGACGCCGTGCACCTCCTCGACCCGGGCGACGATCTCCGACACGTCGATGCCCAGCCCGGCGAGGGCGTCGGCCTCGGCCCGGGACAGGCCCGCCCGCCGACGCGCCTCGGTCACCGCGCGCCGCACCGACTCCCTGCGCTCACCGTCCAACCCGAGCGAGGTGAGCGCGAACGAGCCCCTGCTGCCCTCCCTGTCCAGCAGCGCGAGCAGCAGATGGTCGGGGTCGACGGTCCGTGCCCCCGTCCGTTCCGCGTGCTCGACCGCGTTCTGCACCACCTCGCGGGCGTCCCTCGTGAACCGCTCGAACATCAATGCCTCCCGTACTTCTTGTGCACGGCCTGCCTGCTGACTCCGAGTTCCGCGGCGATCTCCTGCCACGACCAGCCCTGGTTGCGCGCACTGCGCACCTGCACCGCCTCCAACTGCTCCAGCAGCCTGCGCAGAGCGGCGACGGCGCGCAGTCCGACCCGTGGATCGCGGTCGCCGGCGCGCTCGGCGAGATCCGTTGCTTCGGTCATGCTGTCAACTTACGTTGACAGCACGGCGCACGTCAACCCCGGTTGACAAACGCCGACGGCCGGCCCGATTCGGGCCGGCCGTCGGCTGACGAAGCGACAGAGACCGTCAGTCGTTGGTGAGCACGATCTTTCCGAACTGCTCGCCGGACTCCATCCGCTCGAAGCCCTCCCGGGCCCGGTCCATCGGCAGCACCTCGTCGATGACGGGACGCACGCCCGTCGCGGCGCAGAAGGAGAGCAGGTCCTCCAGCTCGTCCTTGGTGCCCATCGTCGAGCCGACGACCTTGAGTTCGAGGAAGAAGATGCGGGTCAGTTCGGCGTGCGAGGGCCGGTCGCCGCTCGTGGCGCCGGAGATGACGAGCGTGCCGCCGGGGCGCAGGGACTTGACGGAGTGCGACCAGGTGGCGGCACCGACGGTCTCGATGACGGCGTCCACGCGCTGGGGCAGCCGGGCCCCCGACTCCACCGCCTCCACGGCCCCCAGCTCCACGGCCCGCTTCCGCTTGGCCTCGTCCCGGCTGGTCGCGAACACCCGCAGTCCCGCGGCCTTGCCGAGCACGATCGCGGCGGTCGCGACACCACCGCCGGCGCCCTGCACGAGGACCGAGTCACCAGGCCGTACACCGGCGTTGGTGAAGAGCATGCGGTAGGCCGTCAGCCAGGCCGTCGGCAGACACGCGGCCTCCGCGAAGGAGAGCTCCTTGGGCTTGGGCAGGACGTTCCACGTGGGCACGGCGGTCTGCTCGGCGAAGGTGCCCTGGTAGCGCTCGGTGAGGATGGAGCGGGGCTCCCTGGGGCCGACTCCGTGCCCGCTCTGGCCGATCACGGAGTGCAGGACGACCTCGTTGCCGTCCTCGTCGACACCGGCGGCGTCGCAGCCGAGGATCATCGGCAGCCGGTCCTCCGGGAGGCCGACGCCCCGAAGCGACCAGAGGTCGTGATGGTTGAGGGAGGCGGCCTTGACGTTGACGGTGCTCCAGCCGGGCCGGGCCTCGGGAGCCGGACGCTCCCCCAGTTCAAGGCCGTTGAGCGGCTGGTCGCGGTCGATTCGGGCGGCGTAGACGGCGAACATGACCTTGACGATAGGCGCCGACCCGAACCGACGGAACCGTGCGGCCCTGTGACACACACCCTCTTGCCAGGAACGCCGGTCGGCGCCACCCGCCATCACCCGACTGGGCGTGCACGTGGGCAAAGAAACGGCCCCGCCCGAACGGGCGAGGCCATTCAGGGCCGACGGCACGTCAGCGGCGGGCGACGCCCTCCGCGCGGGCCGCGGCGGCCACCGCGGCCGTGACCGCCGGGGCCACCCGCTCGTCGAACGGCGACGGGATGACGTAGTCAGCGGCGAGGTCGTCCCCCACCACACCCGCCAGCGCCTCGGCGGCGGCGATCTTCATCCCCTCGGTGATCCGGGAGGCCCGCACCTGCAGCGCGCCCGCGAAGATCCCCGGGAACGCCAGCACGTTGTTGATCTGGTTCGGGAAGTCGGACCGCCCGGTCGCCACCACGGCCGCGTACTTGTGCGCGACGTCGGGGTGCACCTCGGGGTTGGGGTTGGCCATGGCGAAGACGAACGCGCCCTCGGCCATCGAGGCGACGGCCTCCTCCGCGACCGTACCGCCGGAGACGCCGATGAAGACGTCCGCGCCCTCCAGAGCCGCCTCCAGCGACCCGGTGAGACCGGCCTTGTTGGTGAAGGAGGCGAGTTCGCGCTTGACGTCCGTCAGGTCGTCCCGGTCCGCCGAGACGACGCCCTTGCGGTCGGCCACGGCGACATCGCCGATACCGGCCTCGACGAGCATCTTGGCGATGGCGACACCCGCCGCGCCGGCACCGGAGATGACGGCCCGCAGGTCCGCGAGGCCCTTCCCGGTGAGCCGGGCCGCGTTGCGCAGCGCCGCCAGCGTCACGACCGCCGTGCCGTGCTGGTCGTCGTGGAAGACCGGGATGTCGACCCGCTCCTGGAGCTTGCGTTCGATCTCGAAGCACCGGGGTGCCGAGATGTCCTCCAGATTGACCCCGCCGAAGGACGGAGCGAGCCGCACGACGGTCTCGACGATCTCGTCGACGTCGGTGGTGTCCAGCGCGATCGGCACGGCGTCCACGCCGCCGAACTGCTTGAACAGGATCGCCTTGCCCTCCATCACCGGGAGGGAGGCCTCGGGGCCGATGTCCCCGAGCCCGAGCACGGCCGTACCGTCGGTGACGACGGCCACCACGGACGACTTCCATGTGTAGTCGTGGACCAGTTCCGGCTTCTCCGCGATCGCGGTGCACACGCGCGCGACGCCGGGTGTGTATGCGAGGGACAGGTCGTCCTTGTCCCGGACGGGCACGGTGGCCTGCACGGCCATCTTGCCGCCACGGTGCAGCGCGAACGCCGGATCGAAGGAATCGAGGGGCTCGGCCCCGCCGTCCTGGTCCGTACTGCTGTCGCTGCGAGGATTGACGATCTCCGCTGCCACTTTGTTTTACCCCTTAAATCTTCATTGGTTTGAGGGTGGCCACTCCTGGTGAGAAGTGGGCGGGACCGCGCATGCCCCGATCTGTTGATGCGTACGGGTCATACGCGACGGGCGCGCCGCACACGCGCCTCGAGCCCCGGATGAGGGGTGTAAAGAACCTTCTTACCGGACGACCGCGTCGAGGACGAGTCCATTAAGTGCAAGGTCACACTTCGGGCACCGAAGGTCACGCGCAGGCGAAGAGAATCGTCACGAATTGTGCCTACACGTCCTCGACGATCGCCTGACCGGCGGTGGAGCAGTGATCAACACCTCGCGGCCCTGTTCCGCATCCCGAGACACGCCGGAGATCCTCCGGCCGGAATGAGGGATTCCCGTAGATGGTCCTGCCGTGTTGTCCTGACCTGGTGCGGTTCGGGGGTCACCCGTTATCCGATTTTGACATCATCGGCCCCCTGAACGGCTCCGTCCGAATGGCAGGATGCGGTAAACCCACGAGGTCGCGACACCCGAAGGTGTGTGTTCTCGTCGACCCATCGGCAACTCCACCCATCCGCCGGAGGAACCCAAGATGACCGCACGCTCCACCCGTCGTACGACCGCCGCGCACCACCGTCTGGCCGCGGTCGGTGCGATCGCGGTCGCAGGCGCCCTGATTCTCACCGGCTGCGGTGACCAGACCAAGAACAAGGACAAGGGCGGCAGCAGCAACAGCGCGCAGGCGAGCTCCGCCCCGCTGGCGAGCAAGCTTCCCGCCTCCATCCGCGACAAGGGCGTCATCCGGGTCGGCTCGGACATCGCCTACGCGCCGGTCGAGTTCAAGGACAGCTCCGGCAACGTCGTCGGTCTCGACCCGGACCTGGCGGCCGCCATGGGCAAGCAGCTGGGCGTGAAGTTCGAATTCCAGAACGGCACGTTCGACGCCCTGCTCACCGGTATCCGTTCCAACCGGTACGACATCGCGATGTCCGCGATGACGGACAACAAGAACCGGCAGGAGGGTGTCGACCCCGACACCGGCAAGAAGGTCGGCGAGGGCGTCGACTTCGTCGACTACCTGACCGCCGGTGTGTCGATCTACACCCGCAAGGGCGACACCAAGGGCATCACCTCCTGGTCCGACCTGTGC
The DNA here is from genome assembly GCF_040630525.1 of Streptomyces sp. NPDC005799. Classification (NCBI taxonomy): domain Bacteria; kingdom Bacillati; phylum Actinomycetota; class Actinomycetes; order Kitasatosporales; family Streptomycetaceae; genus Streptomyces; species Streptomyces sp. NPDC005799. The sequence goes on along the minus strand of NZ_JBEXXQ010000027.1, from coordinate 84,350 downwards.
GGCAAGAAGCTCGCCGTCGAGCGCGGCACCGTCTCCGAGGACCTGGCCAAGGCCGAGGCGAAGAAGTGTCCGAGCGGCAAGAAGCTCACCATCGAGCCCTTCGACGACGACCAGCAGTCCCAGACCCGACTCCGCTCGGGCGGCGCGGACGCGGCCTCCTCCGACTTCCCGGTCGCCGCGTACGCGGTGAAGACCTCCGGCGGCGGCAAGGACTTCCAGATCGTCGGCGACCAGGTCGAGGCGGCTCCGTACGGCATCGCGGTCGGCAAGGGCAACACCCAGCTGCGGGACGCGCTGCAGGCCGCGATGAACGCGGTCATCAAGAGCGGCGAGTACGAGAAGATCCTCGCCAAGTGGGGCGCACAGGACGGCGCCGTCAAGGAGTCCGTGATCAACGGCGGCAAGTGATCGCGCCCAGCGGGCACTGAGAGGCAATACCCGTGACTTCTGATATCGACAGGACGGCCGGACCGAAGGGTTCGCCGTCAGCCGGGCCGGAGGCCATCAAGGCCATCCCGGTCCGGCATTACGGGCGGTACGTGACCGCCGTCATCGCGATCGCGATCCTCGTCTCGATCATCTACGCGTTCAGCCAGGGCAAGATCAACTGGCACGCGGTACCGGACTACTTCTTCGACCACCGCATCCTCACCGGCGTCTACAAGACCCTGCTGCTGACGGTCCTGTCGATGGTGATCGGCATCGTCGGCGGCATCATCCTCGCCGTCATGCGGCTGTCGAAGAACCCGGTGACCTCGTCGATCGCCTGGTTCTACATCTGGTTCTTCCGCGGCACCCCGGTCCTGGTCCAGCTGTTCCTCTGGTTCAACCTGGGCCTGGTCTTCGAGTACGTCAACCTCGGGCCGATCTACAAGAACTACTGGTCCGACTTCATGACGCCGCTGCTGACGGCGCTGCTCGGCCTCGGCCTGAACGAGGCCGCGTACATGGCGGAGATCTGCCGCGCCGGTCTGCTCGCCGTCGACGAGGGCCAGAGCGAGGCGGCCCACGCGCTGGGCATGAGCTACGGCAAGACACTGCGCCGGATCGTGATTCCGCAGGCGATGCGCGTGATCGTGCCGCCGACGGGCAACGAGGTCATCAACATGCTGAAGACGACCTCGCTCGTGGCGGCCGTCCAGTATCCGGAGCTGTTCCGCTACGCCCAGGACATCGGCCAGAACTCCGGTGCCCCGGTGGAGATGTACTTCCTCGCCGCGGCCTGGTACCTGATCATGACGTCCGTGCTCAGCGTGGGCCAGTACTACATCGAGCGGTACTACGCGCGCGGGTCGAGCCGCGCCCTGCCGCCGACCCCGTGGCAGAAGGTCAGGGCGCACCTGACGACCTTCTCGAGCAGGAAGGTCACGGCATGACCGACGAGCCGAGCAAGACGGACGCCGTCCCCCGCGACGGATCCACCGCGATGGTCAAGGCCGAGGGCGTGCACAAGAGCTTCGGCCCGCTCGAGGTCCTCAAGGGCATCGACCTGGAGGTGCGGTCGGGCGAGGTGTTCTGCCTCATCGGCCCCTCCGGCTCCGGCAAGTCGACCTTCCTGCGTTGCATCAACCACCTGGAGAAGATCAACGCGGGCCGGCTGTACGTCGACGGGGAGCTGGTCGGCTACCGCCAGCAGGGCGACAAGCTGTACGAGCTGCGGGACCGCGAGGTGGCCCTCAAGCGCCGGGACATCGGCATGGTCTTCCAGCGCTTCAACCTGTTCCCGCACATGACCGCGCTGGAGAACGTCATCGAGGCGCCGGTCCAGGTCAAGAAGCAGAACAAGGCGGAGGCCCGGGAACGCGCCCGGCAGCTCCTTGACCGGGTGGGCCTGGCCGACAAGGCCGACAGCTACCCCTCGCAGCTCTCCGGCGGCCAGCAGCAGCGTGTCGCGATCGCCCGGGCGCTCGCGATGGACCCGAAGCTGATGCTCTTCGACGAGCCCACCTCGGCCCTCGACCCGGAGCTGGTCGGTGACGTCCTCGACGTCATGCGCGACCTCGCCGAGTCGGGTATGACGATGGTCGTCGTCACCCACGAGATGGGCTTCGCCCGCGAGGTCGGCGACAGCCTCGTCTTCATGGACGGCGGTGTGGTGGTCGAGTCCGGCCACCCCCGCGAGGTCCTGACGAACCCCCAGCACGAACGGACGCAGTCCTTCCTGTCCAAGGTGCTCTGAGGGTCCTTCCGGCGGTACGACGGCCAAGGGGCGGTACGGAACTCCCGTACCGCCCCTTCTCGTTGGCCGGCTACTTCAGGGCCAGCAGCAGCGTGTCCGAGGGTGACGCCCACACCGCGCGGGCCTCGCCGAAGCCCTGCTCGCGCAGCACGCGCGCGTGCCAGGCCGCCGACGGCATCTCGCCGTCCGCGTGGGCGCCGTAGATCTCGAAGCGGCGGGCCGTGGGGGCGGCGAGGACCGGGTCCTTGGCGGCCAGGGCCCACCACTCGGCCCAGTCGAGGGCGCCGTCGCGCATCGCCCGCTCCATGCGGGCGCGGCTGTGGGTGGCCTCGGTCGCGTTGATCCGGGGTGTGGTGTCGTCGGGCATGTGGTCGGCGTTCATGAACACACCGCCGTGGCGGACGAGTCCGGCGATCCGGCCGTACAGGACCGTCAGGGGGTCGCTGCGCAGCCAGTGCAGGGCGGTGGCGGTGAGCACCGCGTCGTAGGTGTCGTACGGCAGCCGCTCCGGCCAGCGCGGGTCCTGGAGGTCGGCCTCGACGAGGGTGACGCGGTCGTCGCCCTCGAAGGTGCCGCGGGCGATGGTGAGCAGGGCCGGGTCGAGGTCGACGCCGGTGCTGCTGGCGTTCGGGAAGCGGTCGAGCAGGCGGGCGGTGATGCTGCCGGTGCCGCAGGCCAGGTCGAGGACGCGCGGCTCACGGCCGACGAAGGCCTCGACCATGTCCAGCATGGTCCGGAAGCGCTCCTCGCGGTCCGGCATGTACCACTCCTGCTGCCGGTCCCAGCTCTGCTGCCAGGCCTGCCAGTCGGTGCCCGTCGTACCGGTTCCGGTCGTGGTGGTCATGGAGTCCCCTTCTCCGTTCAGCCGCGGAACGCCCGTCGCGTAATACCCTGGGAGCGTAGGCAGCCGTTACTTATCCCACCCATGACCATAGAGCGCCTCGGTAAGGACTACAAGTGGAACTGGCCTATTACTCGGACTACGCCGTACGCCTCGTGAACACCGAGGAGCCGGCCCGGGGCAAGGACTCCCTGACCTCCATCGAGGCGGTCCGCGACCTCTTCGGCGCCAACCAGTCGGCGGCCCGGCGGGCCACCGACGCCGACGTCACCCGCTTCCGTTCGGTCCGGGCGCGGCTGCGGTCGGTGTTCGAGGCGGCGGACAAGGGCGACGAGACGCTGGCGGTGGACCTGCTGAACTCGCTGCTGCTGGAGTTCCCCGTGAGCCCGCAGATCTCCGGGCACGACCACCGCGACGACGACGGCCGTCCGCTGTGGCACATGCACCTGGCGGACCACCCCTCCAACGCGACCGCGGGGTACGCGGCGATCGCGGCGATGGGGCTGGCGTTCCATCTCACGGAGTACGGCGTGGACCGGCTGGGCCTGTGCGAGGCGACGCCGTGCCGCAACGCCTACCTGGACACCTCCACCAACCGCTCGCGGCGCTACTGCTCGGACCGGTGCGCCACCCGGGCGAACGTGGCGGCCTACCGCGCCCGCAAACGCCTGGAGGCCGACCGGTCGGACAGGACGGGCCTCGCGGCCGACCACGCCCAGCGCACGAGCGCGAGCGGCGAGCGCCGAGGGGGCAGCGGGCGGTAGCGGAAGCGCGCCTTGGCCAGCACCAGGTCCTCCGGGACGGTGCCGTAGTCCGTGCTGTCGCCACCCGCGTAGGCGTTGTCGCCGAGCACCCACCAGCCGCCCTCGCGGCGCTCGGCGGCCCGCTTGACGACGAGCAGGTCCTGCTGGAAGGGGTGTCGCAGGACCACCACGTCGCCGGGGCGGATCCTGGCTCCGTACTGGACCACGAGGCGGTCCCCGTGATGCAGCGTGGGCACCATCGAGGGGCCGGTCACCTCGGCCACCCCGAAGGGCAGCAGCGGCCTTCCGCGCTCGATGTCCTGCGACAGCTCCGGCATCCCCGGCACCTCCCCTGTCCGTTCCTCCACCAGTCTCAGTCTGACCCCGGACTTTTGTCCTAAGCCCCGGGGGGCACTCGCCAAATCGCCTTCTCCAAGGAGTAATGTCGCACCTGAGAAGACGATCACGAGGAAGGAACGCTTCATGCTTTCCCGCCTGTTTGCCCCCAAGGTCAAGGTCAGCGCGCACTGCGACCTGCCCTGCGGTGTGTACGACCCGGCCCAGGCCCGCATCGAGGCGGAGTCCGTGAAGGCCGTCCAGGAAAAGATGGCCGGCAACGACGACCCGCACTTCCAGGCGCGTGCCACCGTCATCAAGGAGCAGCGTGCCGAGCTCGCGAAGCACCACGTCTCGGTGCTCTGGAGCGACTACTTCAAGCCCCCGCACTTCGAGAAGTACCCGGAGCTGCACCAGCTGGTCAACGACACCCTGAAGGCCCTGTCGGCCGCCAAGGCGTCCACCGACCCGGCCACCGGCCAGAAGGCCCTCGACTACATCGCCCAGATCGACAAGATCTTCTGGGAGACCAAGAAGGCTTGATCTATGGCTAGGCCGTTTGACCTGCGGTTTCTCGGGTCACATCGCCTATCTGTCCGCACCCGGTCCGCAGGCCGCCGAGAACGGCGTCCATGACGGTCCGGGTGCGGTCTTCTTCGCCTGGCCACAGGTGTGCGTAGATCCGCACTGGCCGAGGACCAGCTGGACCTGCTTGACGCTCGCACCGCCGGCGATGAGGGCGGAGGCGTAGAAGTGGCGCAGGTCGTGGGTCACCATGTGCGGCAGCTCGACGGGCTTGCGGCCCTCGCGCTCGGCCGCCTCGTTCTCCGCTGAGTGGAGCGTCCTGCGAGCGCAGTTCCACTCCGTCTTCCAGCGACGGTAGTTGAGGGGCTCGCCCTCCTCCATCGTGAACAGCACTCCTTGGAGGGGCGTGCGGCGAGGTGCGTGAGGAGGGCGGAGGCGATCGTGGCAGCGCCGAGAGGTCCCAACTCCCGCCTGCGTGAGGTGATCCAGGGGATCGGCTGCACCTTCGAGGCTCTGGCGAAGGACATCCGGCGTATCGCGGCCGAGAACGGCGAGATCCTCCAGACCAAGAAGTCGGCCGTCTCGCACTGGGTGAACGGCACACCCCAGCCGACCGGACGGACCGGCCAGTACCTCGCTGAGGCGCTGTCCCGACGGGCAGGCCGCCCCATCACTCTGGCCGAGATCGGCCTTCGAGCACCCGAAACTACGGTGGCGCAGGAGCCCGATCCTGTTCTGGCCGCCACCGATCTAGGCCGTGCCGACGTCGAACGCCGCCGTTTCCCAGCCGTGGCTGCCTTCATCACGGCCGGGGTGGCCATGCCGCTCTTCTACGACCACGAGGCCACCGCCCGGATGTTGCGGGCCCGCACCGGCAGCTCGCTGGTCGGGATCGAGGACGTGGAAGTCGTACGGCAGATCACCGCAGCCTTCAATGCGGCTGATGAACGCCTCGGTGGCGGCCACGGCCTGACCACGGTCACGGCCTACCTCGCCGACACCGCCGCGCCCACGAAGACCTGCCCAACGGCATCCTCGCTGGCGCCCCGACGCCCTTGACTGCGCCAGCCACCTCCACCTCGCCACCCACGGCATCTGACCAGGCGACACCCACAACACCGACTTCGCAGTCAAGGACTTTTAAACTTGACCACTTAGACACCACAATGATCACGAAGCCCATGCCTGCCCTGCCATGCGCCCCAACGGGTCACAACCCGAGCAGGCGCACGCCCCCGGAACCTGCAACCGCCCTGCCCGGCGGCCGTCGTCTCGCCAACGGAACGTCGCGCGGGCAGTTCGCACACACCTTGGCGAAGCGAGGAGTTGCCCTGCGGTTGACTGTTGCCGGCCAAACCCAGTCCGTCAGGAGTGCACAGTGGAAGACCTGTTGAACACGCTCCACCTGGCTGTGTTGAGTGCGGCCGAGGCCGGACACAACGCCCTCACCTCGGACATCGGCGACGACCCACAGCGCCTGGCGGCACTCTTGCTCGAAACGACGAGCCTCGCGGCCAACCTCCGCCGCGTCAGCGCCGCCGCTATCCAGGAGTCCCTGGCGGCCACCGCCCCCGCCGTCCCGGACGAGGTCCGCTGGCTGGTGAATCCCCTGGACGGCATCACCGAGCTCCCCGGCTCCGAATGGCGCTTCGCGGTGCGCCCCCACCACGCCATCGGCGTCGCTGCCGAACTTGGCGGCACAATCGTGGCCGCCCATCTCCTCAAGCTGGAGCGCCTCACCCTCGACTCTGCAATCGGCTTCGGCCCCTCCGGTCTCGTCGGCACCCTTCCCGACCTCGACCACCCCGGCGACCTGTCCACGCCCCTGGTCTCCCGGCATCTCGATCCGGCCCAGACACTGGCCATCGCCCTCCCGGTCGGGGGAGAGGACCGGAGCCAGGCACTCCGTCTCCTGGCCGATCTCGCCCCGGCCGTACCGGAGTTCCGCATCTCCGGGTCCCCGCTCTCCGACCTCGCCTCTGTGGCCCAAGGCCAGCATCTCGCCGCCTACCTCGGCCTCGGCCAGGACCCGGACCCGACCGCTCCGGGCCTCGCCGTGGTCCGGGCCTGCGGCGGCGCCGTATCTGAGGGCCGAACCGCGGACGGCCTCCGCGTCGAGATGGGCGGAATCCCCGAACTGGTCGACACCGTGGCGAACTTGCTGATAACTAGATGATCCGTTCGAAAGGAGAGGTCATGCCGCGCAAACTGAGACACGTACCGTCGACGCCGTACGTGCACCTGGTGTCGGACTCCGCCTTTGGGTCGTCCCGGATTCGGGTCGACAGAAACCATCCCATCGGCCTGGAACGTCCCGCCACCGGCGCCCACCGAGCCACACTCTCCTGCGCCACCTGCGGCGACCCCGTCGCGATCACCGTACTCAGCCTCACCGCCACCAAGCTCTGGCGCCTCGGCTGGCTCCTCGCCTCCGGCCTCGGCCTGGCCCTGGTCGTGACGTGCGCCCTGAGCGTGATCGGTACCGGCCCGGACGGCGACGCAATGCCCCTCCTCACCCTCGGCTTCCTGACCGGCATCCTGCTCTCCGTCTACGCCATATTGCACTGGTGGCACGAGGACGGGGTCCGAGGCCCCGGCCTCCCCTGGCGCAGCGGCCGCCACTACGTCCGCCACTTCTGGGCCGGCCCCCGCTGACCCCGCGGAAGGACAACCCGTCGACGAGCACTGATCCCAACACACACGCCTGCGGCATCTGACCCTCGACGCACTACAAGACTTGCTGACGTGCTGGACCGGCACCTGCAGCACCTGCGGCCGCCCCCTCAAAACCGGCAGAACCAGAACCTAACGAAGCACTACTAGGCGGTTTCGTTTGGATCAGCGGGCGGACCAGAGGAAGAGGCCTGCCACATGGAGTCCGGCCAGGTAGATGGTTGCGGTCTTCTCACAGCGGGTGGCGAGCCCACGCCACGTCAGGTGGTTGATGCATCGCTCGACGGTGTTGCGCTGCTTGCAGGTCTCGCGGTCGAGGGCCGGTGGCCTGCCTCGTCGCAGCCGGTGGCCTCGCTGGTCCTCCGGGAACGAAATCACCGCTCGGATGCCGCGCTTGCGGGGGCGGGACTGGGCCGAGTTCTGGCCCGAATGACCGGAGCTGATGTGGGGTAACCCGATGAATACGGGCTCCGGGTGATCCAGGAGTGCCTCCCGTCCTCAGGAGGAGACGTTGGCCCAGGAGAAGACCTCGGCGAAGGTGACTCGTCAGGAGCCGGGCCCGCGACCGTTGAAGGCCGGGACGCTCCGGACCCGGGTGGTGTTCGACGGGGTGACGGTCACCATCACCCGGCGGTTCAGACCCCCGGGGCTATGGCGCACCGCGCGCATCCCACTACCCGAAATACTGTCCGCAGGCTTCTCCAACCACGACGGCGAAGAGACATACTCGTTCCGACTGACGTCGGCCGGCCGGGACCACATCTGGGTCCCGGTGCTCATCCGGCGCGGTGAGCAGAAGGCCTCCTGGGTTGCACTGGCGCAGACGGTCAACGAGGCCTGCGCACAGCGGATGCGCCATGTGCTCGGCTCCACGGTGGGGATGGGGCCCTGGAGCGAGGCAACCTGGCAGCGGGTGGACGAACTGGCGCCCGAACTCACCGCCTGCAAGAGCTGGATCGAGCAGGAGGTGCTGAAGACCCTGTCCGAGCGCCAAATCAACACCGATCCGGGCCTCTCCCCGTCACCGAGCGTCCAGGGGGGGTACCTCGTCGCCTACCAGCCGACATGGTGGGGGTTCCGTCCCATGGCGGGTCTCGGAGGTGACCTCGCCGTCGAGGCCTGGTACGCGCTGATCGAACGGCTGCAGCCGCACGGCGAGGTCACCGGTACGCCCGAATGGACCGACGACGCCTCGGCTCTACTCGCCTGGGGCCATCGGGTTCGACAGGGCGTCAGGGACCAGAACAGAGGACCGGGCGAGCGCCGGATCTGCGGCGACCTGGACGTGAAGCTGAGCGTGTTCCGCACCCGGCCCCTGGACCACACCCGCTTCCCCTACGTCTACCTCGACGCCACGTACTGCAAGGCCCGCGTGAACCACCAGATCGTCTCCCAGGCCGTGGTCATCGCCACCGGCATCACCGAGGACGGCGGACGCGAGGTCCTCGGGCTGATGGTCGGTGACAGCGAGAGCGAGGTGTTCTGGAGCGAGTTCCTGCGCTCCATGCGCGAGCGCGGGCTGACCGGTGTCCGCCTGGTCATCGCCGACCACCACAGCGGCCTGGTCAAAGCCGTCCGCAAGGTCATGCTCGGCGCCGCTTACCAGAGGTGTCGCGTTCATTTCCTGCGGAATGTCTTTGCGGTGATCCCCAAGGACGCCGCCGAGATGGGGGTGGCCGCGACCATCCGCACGATCTTCGCCCAGCCCACTGCCGACGCCGTCCGCGCCCAGCTCGAGACCGTCGCCGACATGCTTGGACGGCAATTCCCCAAGGTTAGGGCGATGCTCCTGGAGGCCAAGGTAGACCTCACCGCCTTCGCGGACTTCCCCGAGCGACATTGGAAGAAGATCCAGTCGACGAAGCCTCTGGAGCGGGTCAACCGGGAGATAAAGCGCCGTGTCGACGTCGTCCAGATCTTCTCCAACCCTGACGCCCTCGAACGCCTCACCACCGCGGTCCTCATCGAGATGCACGACGAATGGATCGCCTTCCCCCGCCGCTACCTCCCCGAAGGCAGTATGGACAACCGACTGGGACGGTACGCCGGGACTTGGCGGTCTTCGGCGGGCCGATCTTCCCGGCCTGGAGGCGCTGCCGCCCGACGCGGAGGGTGCCGGCCTTGAAGTCGACGTCCGGTGGGGCGAGCTGCCGCAGGGTGAGGTTCGTGCGCCAGTACGCGGCGACCAGTAGAACCCTGTCCTCCAGCGGCAGGTTCCATGGCCGGCCCTTGCGGACCGGGCCCGCGCCCTCACGCCGTAGCGCGGTGATCAGCTTGCCGAACCGATTCGGGCTCAGCCCGGTGAACGGGTCTGTCCAGGACGGCTCTGACGACCTGATCACACCTGCCACAGCAAGATCATCCCACTTGGGGCCTCGCTGAGATCGAACCTTGAGGGCATGCTACGGAACCATGAGCAGCTAGAGTGCGGCTGCGACGCGATGAGGGGGCAGGGTGGCCAAGGTCAATATCAGTCTCGACGCCGAACTCGTGGTGGAAGTGATGGTCCTGGCGGGGATCGGCTCGCCCCAGGACGCGATCGAGGCGATCGTGCGGGACTACATCGCCCGCGGCCACCGCACGGAGGCCCGCACCGAGCTCAAGGACCAAAGTCTGCGCGACCTCGACGTCAAGCCGCAAGAGCCGCAAGGCTGAGCCTCCTGCCGCGTGCCGCGTGCCGCGTGCCGCGTGCCGCCGATCAAACCACCAGCCGACGCATCCAAGAGTCCACCGGCACAGACGACGAACAGCAGTTACGGGACAGCCCTTAGTAGACCAAGAAGGCCTGGCCCAGAGCCTGTTCGCCTGAGCCGGCGATCGGTGCACCATCGCAGGTCCACGGGCCCCTTCGGTATCACCAGCGGTCGTGGGCGTCCTCCCCCGCCTCCAGCAGGCCCGCCGCCGCGCCCACAATGCGGGGGTCGGGGCTGCCGACGACCTCCTCGTCCTTGTCGGAGTAGTCGAAGCGGGCCAGCACGCTGCGCATCGCCTCGACCCGGGCGCGCTTCTTGTCGTTGCTCTTCACCACGGTCCAGGGCGCGTGTTCGGTGTCCGTCTCCCGGAACATGGCGACCTTCGCCGCGGTGTAGTCGTCCCAGCGGTCCAGGGACGCCAGGTCCATGGGGCTGAGCTTCCACTGCCGTACGGGATCGACCTGACGGATCGTGAAGCGGGTGCGCTGCTCGCTCTGCGAGACGGAGAACCAGAACTTCACCAGGTCGACGCCGTCGTCCACCAGCATCCGCTCGAACAAGGGGGCTTGGCGCATGAAGCGCCGGTAGTCGTCGTCCGAGCAGAAGCCCATCACCCGTTCCACACCGGCCCGGTTGTACCAGGACCGGTCGAAGAGGACGATCTCACCGGCCGTGGGCAGGTGTTCGACGTAGCGCTGGAAATACCACTGGCCGCTCTCCCGCTCCGTCGGCTTCTCCAGCGCCACCACCCTCGCCCCACGCGGGTTGAGATGCTCGGTGAACCGTTTGATGGTGCCGCCCTTGCCGGCCGCGTCCCGTCCCTCGAAGACGATGACGAGCCGGCGGCCGGTCTCCTTGACCCAGCTCTGCAGCTTCAGCAGTTCGATCTGCTGCAGCCGCTTGTGCCACTCGTACTCCTTGCGCTCCATGCGCTGTGCGTACGGGTAGTTCTCCCGCCAGGTGTCGATGGGCGAGCCGTCCGGGCGGATCAGCACGGGGTCGTCGGGGTCGGTGTAGTCGACCTTCAGGTCGGCCTGCTCGGCCAGCAGGGGCGGGGTCGTCATGCGGTCCTCCTCGGCGTCCGGTGGTGGTTCTCGGCGGCTCAGTGGAACTGCGGCACGATCAGATAGATGCCGTACACCACCACGGCGGCGCAGGCGAGGAAGCACAGCCCGGCCTGGGCCATGCCGACGGCCGACGTGCCGCCGCCCTCCTCGCGGGCGCCCTCGTAGCGGGCGAGGCCGAGGACGCCGAGGGCGAAGACGACGACCACGGCGACGGTGACGCCGATGCTCACCCCGGTCACCTTGCCGAGCGCGTTCCAGTCCAGATCCATCGAAGCTCTCCCTGCCTCAGGCGGCCGTGCCGACGGTGGCCGGCGGTTCGGTGCGGATGGCCACCTCGTGGTGGTCGTTGACGTTGTTCGCGTGCACCGGGTTGCGACGCGAGAGCAGGACGATGCCGCCGGCGAGCGCGGCGCCGACCAGCGCGACGACGACCGTGCCGAAGTTGCCGCCGTGCTTGACGGCGCTCGCCGAAAGGCCGCCGACGAGCGCGGCGGCCGGCAGCGTGATCAGCCATGCGGCCACCATGCGGCCGGCGACACCCCAGCGCACCTCCGCCAGCCGCCTGCCCAGACCGGCGCCGAGGATGCTGCCGGAGGCCACCTGCGTGGTGGACAGGGCGAAGCCGAGGTGGGCGGAGGTGAGGATGACGGTCGCGGAGGCCGACTCGGCGGCGAAGCCCTGCGGGGACTGGATCTCCGTCAGGCCCTTGCCCATGGTGCGGATGATCCGCCAGCCGCCGATGTAGGTGCCGAGGCCGATGGCGAGACCGGCCGAGGCGATCACCCACACCGGCGGGCCGGCGTCGTGACCGAGGGCGCCGGCGGAGATCAGGGTCAGGGTGATGACGCCCATCGTCTTCTGCGCGTCGTTGGTGCCGTGCGCGAGGGAGACGAGGGAGGCGGAGGCGATCTGGCCGAGCCGGAAGCCCTTGGTCACGGACTCCTTCCGGGCGCGGGCGGTGAGCTTGTACGCGAGGTAGGTGGCGATCAGGGCGGCGACGCCCGCCACGACCGGCGAGGCGACGGCCGGGATGAGGATCTTCTCGACAACCTTGTCGAAGTGCACGCCGTGGGAGCCGGCGCCGACCCACACGGCCCCGATCAGCCCGCCGAACAGGGCGTGCGAGGAGCTGGAGGGCAGCCCGACCAGCCAGGTCAGCAGGTTCCACAGGATCGCCCCGACCAGCCCGGCGAAGATCATCCCTGGACTGACGAGGGTGTCGTCGACTATGCCTCCGGAGATCGTCTTGGCGACCTCCGTGGACAGGAAGGCCCCCACGATGTTGAGGACCCCGCTCACCAGCACCGCCACTTTCGGCTTGAGCGCGCCGGTCGCGATGGAGGTGGCCATCGCATTCGCGGTGTCGTGGAATCCGTTGGTGAAGTCGAAGGCCAGGGCCGTGACGATGACGACCGCCACGAGGAACGTGATGTGGTCCATGTCTCCATGGGAGCAAGGGCTTTCGTACAGCAGACGAACTCAAGGCAAAGTGCGCTCCAGGTACAGGCGCCCGACCGGTGAGGATCGTGCGATGCTGACGTGGTGAACCGTGAGGACCTGGTACGTCTGCGCAAGGCCCGCGACCGCATGGACCGCGAGTACGCCGAACCCCTCGACGTGCCCGCCCTCGCCCGAACCGCCCTGATGTCGCCCGGCCACTTCCAGCGGCTGTTCCGCGAGGCCTACGGCGAGACCCCCTACAGCTACCTCATGACCCGCCGGGTCGAACGCGCCAAAACCCTGCTGCGCCGGGGCGACCTCACGGTCACGGAGGTCTGCTTCGCGGTCGGCTGCACCTCCCTCGGCTCCTTCAGCTCCCGTTTCACGGAACTCGTGGGCGAGTCGCCGAGCGCCTACCGGGCCCGCTCGCACGAGGAGAGCGCGGAGATCCCGCCATGTGTCGCACGGGTGTACACCCGCCCGACCAGGACGTAGCGGCCGTACTGACCTTAGGTTGGAAGAATGGACCTCAAACTCAACACGTGTTTCATCGCGGTCGACGATCACGACAAGGCGATGGAGTTCTACTGCGACGTCCTGGGCCTGGAGGTCCGCAATGACGTCAAGTACGAGGGCATGCGCTGGGTGACCGTAGGGTCGCCGCTGCAGCCGGACGTGTCGATCGTGCTGGAGCCGCCGGCGGCGAACCCCGACCTCTCCCCCGCCGACCGGGACGCGATGGAGCAGCTGCTGGCCAAGGGCGTGCTGCGCGGGGTCAACTTCACCACCGAGGACTGCGACGCCCTCTTCGCCCGCGTCCAGGAATCCGGTGCCGAGGTGATCCAGGAACCGATGGACATGCCGTACGGGGTGCGCGACTGCGCGTTCCGGGACCCGGCGGGCAACATGCTGCGGTTCATGGAGCGCAAGGGGTGAGCGGACGGGTCCGGTGGACGTACGCCTTCATCGACCGCCCGGCCGGGACCTTCGCCGCCGCCTGCGCCTTCTGGACGGCTGTCACGGGTACGCGGCTGTCCGGACTTCGCGGTGACGACAAGGAGTTCACCACCCTCCTGCACGACGGGGCCGACGCCTGTGTGAAGGCGCAGGCGGTCGCCTCGGGGCCGGGCGGCGCCCATCTGGACTTCCCGGTGGAGGACGTACGGGACTTCATCGGAGCGGCGCTGCGGCTGCGGGCGGAGTTGGTCGCCGATCACGGCACCTGGGCCGTACTGCGCTCGCCCGCCGGGCAGTTGTTCTGCACCGTGCCCTGGAGCGGTGAGTCGATCCGTCCGCCGGTCGTGCGCGGCAGCCGCCTCGATCAGGTGTGCCTGGACCTCGCGCCGTCCGCGTTCGACGCCGAAGTCGCCTTCTGGAGCGCCCTCTTGGCGGACTGGGAGTCCGTGCGCGGCTCACGCCCCGAGTTCCACGTGGTCAAGCCGCCGCCCGGCCTGCCGGTCCGGATCCTCCTCCAGCGGCTCGGCGAGGAACGCCCGACCACCGCCCACCTGGACCTGGCCTGCGCCGACATCGATGGGACGCGCGCCGAACACGAGCGTCTGGGCGCGGAGTTCGTCGCGCACGGCTCCGGCTGGACGGTGCTGCGCGACCCAGCGGGCGGAGCCTACTGCCTGACGGGCCGCGATCCGGAGACGGGCGGACTGCCGGCCGTGCCCTAGCTGCCTAGCGCGTGCGGATGAAGCACAGGACGGCCGCGTGGCCTTCGGCGTCGGGTGTGGGGGTCGGGCACTGGCTGCGCCAACCCTCCGGAAGCGACGGCGTCGGACTGCTCCGCTCCCATCCCGCCGACGGCGCGGGTTCCTCGGACTCCCGCAGCCACAGCGTGAGACCGCCCCCGACGACGACCGCGCCCAGCCACATCGCCACGGCCCAGCGCCACACCCTCCGCCGCGCTAAGTCGCTCACGTCCACGGCTCCACGGCCACCACGGCGTCCACCGGGATCGGTCCGTACACGTGCGGGAACTCCTCGCCGCCGGGCTCGGGGGCCTCGTACTTCACCGGTATGCCGAGCCGCTCCGGGTCCACGACCAGGACCACCAGGTCGTCCAGACCGTCGAAGAAGCGGGCGGTGCCCGGGAGTTGGGCGCGGGTGGAGAAGTGGATGAAGCCCTCCTCCTGAAGGGTCCGGCCGCGCGTCGAGATCTCGTACGTGCCCTTCGCGCGGGCGGCTTCCCACAGGGAACGTTCGGTGAGGTGCAGGATGTGGTCGGTCATGGGGGTCACGCTACGGCCTCAGACGTGCGGCCCGCCCCTGCAGATAACGCTGCTCGGGAAGGCTCAGGGTGGCCGCGGCGGCCGATTCGTAGGCGGCCCGGGCCCCGTCGTACGCTCCGGCCCGCTCCAGGAGGTGCCCGCGCACGGCGTCCAGGCGGTGCCCCAACCCCGGCTCCAGCAGGGCCAGTTCCGCGAGGCCCGCCTCGGGTCCGTCGACCATCGCGAGGGCGACGGCGCGGTTGAGGCGTTCGACGGGGCCCGGGACCTGGCGGACCAGCACCTCGTACAGCCCGAGAATCTCCCGCCAGTCGGTGGCCCGCGCGGACGGCGCCTCGTCGTGCACGGCGGCGATGGCGGCCCGGAGCCCGTAGGGGCCCGCCGGCCCCCGGGACAGCGCCCGCGTCACCAGCGCCACGCCCTCCTCGATCGCGGCCTTGTCCCAGCGGTCGCGGTCCTGCTCGTCGAGCGGGATCAGTTCGCCGTGCGGTCCGGTACGGGCGTCGCGCCGGGCGTCGGTGAGCAGCATCAGCGCCAGCAGGCCGGCCACCTCGCCGTCGTCGGGCAGGAGCCGGTGGACGGTGCGGGTCAGCCGGATCGCCTCGCCGGCCAGGTCCCGGCGTTGCAGGCTGGTGCCGGAGGTGGCGGTGTAACCCTCGTTGAAGATGAGGTACAGGGTGTGCAGCACGGCGGGGAGCCGCTTCGCCCAGTTCTCCGGCCGCCCGAACCGCACGCCCCGCACCTTCTGCTTGGCCCGGCTGATCCGCTGCGCCATGGTCGCCTCGGGCACGAGATACGCACGGGCGATCTCCGCCGTCGTGAGGCCGCCGACCGCGCGCAGGGTGAGCGCGATCTGGGCGGGCGGGGTCAGGTCCGGGTGGCAGCACAGGAAGAGCAGGCTGAGGGTGTCGTCCTCGCGGGGCCCGCGGTCCGGGCCGGTCGCCAGCGGCGCGGTCAGCGCCACCGCCCGTTCCTCCCGCGCCCGCCGCGCCTCCTCCGAGCGCAGGGCGTCCGTCAGCCGCCGCGAGGCCACCTTGATGAGCCAGCCGCGCGGGTTGTCCGGAATCCCCGCCGAAGGCCACTGCCCGGCCGCGGCGAGCAGCGCCTCCTGCACGGCGTCCTCGGCGGCGGCGAAGTGGCCGTACCGTCTGACCAGCGCGCCGAGGACCTGCGGCGCGTGCAGCCGCAGCAGGTCCTCGGTCTCGGCGGTGGGACGCACGGCGGCTCAGACGTCCGCGGAACCGCTGTCGATGGGCCGGATCACCACGGGGTACCTGCGGGCCCCGGCGGGCTGGGGGCACTCGAGGACGCGCTCGGCGATCTCGGTGACCCGCTCCAGGCTCGCGCAGTCGAGGACCCAGTAGCCGGCCAGCAGTTCCTTGGTCTCGCCGTATGGCCCGTCGGTGATCACCGGCTTCCCGTCGTCGCCCGGGCCGACCAGCCGGGTCCTGGCCGGCTCGACCAGGCCCTGTCCGTCGATCATCTCGCCGGTCTCGGCGAGGTCGTCGTTGAGGGCGCCCATGAAGGCGTACATCGCCTGGACGTCCTCCTGGCTCCAGGCCGGGGAGGTGGCGTTGGCCTTGCCGCGCATGCCCTCGTAGTCAGCCTGCGTGCACTGCACCATGACCAGGTACTTCATGACTCTGCTCCTTCGG
Source organism: Streptomyces sp. NPDC005799 (assembly GCF_040630525.1). NCBI lineage: Bacteria > Bacillati > Actinomycetota > Actinomycetes > Kitasatosporales > Streptomycetaceae > Streptomyces > Streptomyces sp. NPDC005799. The sequence continues at coordinate 67,964 of NZ_JBEXXQ010000027.1, read as the reverse complement.
CTCGGGCCGCCCGAGGGGGGCGGCTCTCACGGGGGACGTCGGAGCCGGGCCGGACTTCTCGACACGGGGCCGGATGAAATTCCTTTACGGGGATCCCCGTCCGGTCGGTGCATGGTCTGGGCGCGGTCCTCAGGACTCCCCCGCGGCCGGACGCTCCCGTTCGCCGCTCCGCTCGCCGCTCCGGGGAACATACGCATCGCACTCGGCATTGCGGCACGGGCCCGGCCCCCAGACCGGGACCCAGGCGCCGAGTGTCTTGTGGCGCCCGACCACCGTCTCCACGGGCTGCCCACACCGGGGACAGACGTGTTCTGAGCCGTCCATGCCCTCAGGTTAGGCCGCTCACCGCTCGCGCGCGCAGGTACGGACGAGCACGCCGCCACCGAAGCCGGTGGGAACCGCCTCCGGCTACTTCACCGGCCGCGAGGACTGGAACGGGTGACCGCCGACCGCACGGGCTGTCCGGCTCTGCTGGAGATGCGCCTGGAAGCCAGGACGCCGGGCCACCCGGGGGTGACGAGACCGCCGCCGTGCTCTGGCTCGCCGTGCTCGGCCTGATCCTGGAGCACCTCACGCTGCCGGGGGTCCTGGACGGCACACTGCCCGGGGTGCGGGTGCCGGACGGGCTGGTGCGGCGGATCGTGCTCAGGAGGCCCCTGGTTCGCGCCACATCGGCCACATGTGGGGGCCGTCGGGGAGGGCCAGGGGTTCGCCGGCGGGTTCGAAGCCGAGGCGTGCGTACAGGGCGCGGCTGCGGTCGCTGCTGGCCTCCAGGTAGGCGGGCAGACCCTCGCGGTCGCAGCGGTCGAGGACGTGCTGGATGAGGGCCGTGCCGAGGCCCTCGCCCTGCCGCTTCGGGGTGACGCCGATCATCCACAGGTATTCGTGGGCGCGGCCCGTGGGGTGGATGTCCTGGGTGAGCCGGCCGATCAGCTCGACGCGCTCGTTGTCCGGGTCGACGGCGGCACGGAGCTGGGCGGGGCCGTCCTCGTCGGAGTCCTCGGCGTGCGGATCGGCGGGCATCGGCAGCCAGAGCGCGCAGGCGGCGGCGTCCTCGGTGAGGTCGACGCGGCCCTCGGCGAGGACCAGGTCGGTGAAGGCGGCCATCAGCCCGGGGTGCCGCGCACGGCGGTGCTCCGCGCCGGGGAAGACCCAGTTGCTGACCGGATCGTCCTGGAACGCCTCGTCCAGCAGCCGTACGACCGTCTCGCGATCGTCCGCGCCCGCCGCCCGGATCACCACACCCATCTGCCGTCCCCTCGTCTCAACCGACCTCGAACGTACGGGGGTTGAGCCTATCCGGAACGTACGAAGCGGCGGGGCCCGCACACCGTGGGGATGTGCGGGACCCGCCTTCGCCGGAGCCTCGGCGGCCGTGCGGGGTCAGGAGCCGCGCGGTCGCCCCGGTGGGCTCCGGGGTCTGGGTGGGCGCCGGGCTCAGCTGTTGCGCCGGGTCACGAACTCCGCCAGCGTGAGCAGTCCGCCCGCCGCGTCCGGATCGGGGATCGCGCGGGACAGCTCCTGCACCGCGCGGGCCATCCGGTCGGCCGCCTGGACCTGCGCCCAGTCCCGGCCACCGGCCCGCTCGACGGCGAGCACGGTCCGCTCCAGGTCCTCCTTCTCGTACGGCCCCCCGTACAGCTCAACCAGTTCGGCCGCCGCCGGGGTGCCCGAGGTGAGCGCGGCGACCACCGGGAGGGACTTCTTACGGGCCGCGAGATCGGCGCCGGCCGGCTTGCCGGTGCGGCTCGGGTCGCCCCATATGCCGATCACGTCGTCGATGAGCTGGAAGGCGAGCCCGGCCTGCCGGCCGAACGCGTCCAGCGCCTCGACGTCCTCCTGCGCCGCGCCCGCGTACAGCGCGCCCAGTGCGCAGGCGCACCCCAGTAGCGCGCCCGTCTTGGCCTCGGCCATGGTCAGCACCTCCTTGAGGGTGACCTCGCCGGGGTGGCGCCGCTCCATCGCCGTGTCCGCCTGCTGCCCGGCGCACAGCTGAACGACACAGGCCGCGAGCCGGGCCGCGGCCGCCCCGGACGCCGGGTGCGGGTCCTCGGCGAGCAGCCCGAGGGCCAGCGCCTGCAGGGCGTCCCCGGCGAGGATCGCGTCGGCGTCGCCGAACACGGTCCAGGCGGTGGGCCGGTGACGACGGGTGGTGTCGCGGTCCATCACGTCGTCGTGCAGCAGCGTGAAGTTGTGCACCAGCTCCACCGCCGCGGCCGCTCGCACCGCCGCCGTGTCCGCCCCCGGTCCGCCGAGCGCGGCGGCCGCGGTGAGGACGAGCGCGGGGCGTATCGCCTTGCCCGCGTTGCCCGCCGCCGGTGTCCCGTCGGCGTGCTCCCAGCCGAAGTGGTAGAGCGCGATCCGCCGCAGGGCGCCGGGCAGGGAGTCGATGGCACCGCGCAGGGCGGGGTCGACGGCCGCCCGGGCGCGCTCCAGGATCGCCGTCGCCTCGGCCCCGTCGAACCCTCCCCCGCCCTCGAGGCCCTCCCTTCGCCAGGCGGGGTGCCGCTTCGCCTCCGTCAGGAACTCGGCCATGGGGTCCCCCTCGGTCAGTCCGCGGACGGTGGTGCTTCCGCTCGGGCCGATCGCGTACGACCGGGATCTACCCCGGCCGGGCTGCGGGGACACGGCTCCCGGATGGAGAAACGTCACCTCCAGCGGCCGATCTCGATGTTCTCCAGGACCCCGAGCGCGTCCGGCACCAGGACCGCGGCCGAGTAGTACGCCGTCACGAGGTACTTGATGATCGCCTGTTCGTTGATGCCCATGAACCGGACGGACAGGCTCGGCTCGATCTCGTCCGGGATGCCCGCCTGCTGCAGCCCGATCACGCCCTGTTCGGCCTCGCCCGTGCGCATGGCGATGATCGAGGACGTACGGGCCTCGGTGACCGGGATCTTGTTGCAGGGGTAGATCGGCACGCCCCGCCAGGTCGGGATGCGGTTGCCGGCCACCTCGATGGTCTCGGGGACGAGCCCGCGCTTGTTGAGCTCGCGGCCGATCGCGGAGATCGCGCGCGGGTGGGCGAGCAGCAGCTTGGTGCCGCGCCGCCGGCTGAGCAGCTCGTCCAGGTCGTCGGGGCTGGGCACACCGTCGTGCGGCTGGAGCCGCTGGTCGTACTCGCAGTTGTGCAGCAGCCCGAACTCGCGGTTGTTGATCAGCTCGTGCTCCTGGCGCTCCTTCAACGCCTCGACGGTGAGCCGCAGTTGCTGCTCGGTCTGGTTCATCGGCTGGTTGTAGAGGTCGGCGACGCGCGAGTGGATGCGCAGCACGGTCTGGGCGATGCTCAGTTCGTACTCGCGGGGCCTGGCCTCGTAGTCGACGAAGGTGTGCGGGATGTCCGGTTCGCCGCTGTGGCCGGCGGCGAGGTCGACTGCCTTCTCGCCGTACTTGTTGGTGTGCTGCTCGGGGATCGAGCGCACGTGCTGGAGGTGCTCGCGCAGGGAGTCGGAGCGCTCCGCGACCTGTTCGACGTCCTGCCGGGAGAGGGTCAGTACCGTGCACGCGGTGGCCGCGCGGACCGTGCACTCCCAGATGGCGTCCGGGCGGAGCAGTGCCGCGTCGCCGAAGTAGGCGCCGTCGGCGAGCACGCCGAGGACCGCGTCGTCGCCGTAGGGGCCTGTGCCGACCTTCTCCACCCTGCCGTGCGCCAGCAGATGGACCTCGTCGGTCGCGCCGCCGAAGGAGGCGATCACCGAGCCCGGCGCGAACTCCTGCTGCCGGCAGCGCTGGGCCAGCTCCGAGAGCACCTCGTCGTCCTCGTAGTCGCGCAGCGCCGGCAGTTCGCCCAGCTCCGCCGGGATGACCTCCACCCGGTCGCCGGTCTTCACGAACGTGATGCGGCCGTCCCCCACCGCGTACGTCAGGCGCCGGTTCACCCGGTACGTGCCGCCCTGGACGTTGACCCAGGGCAGCATGCGCAGCAGCCAGCGGGAGCTGATCTCCTGCATCTGGGGTGCGGACTTGGTCGTGGTGGCCAGGTTCCGCGCGGCGGCCGTGGCGAGACTCTGCTGCGGCTTGCCCTGTTCCGAACGGACCTCTTCGCCTACCGACATATGAGAATTGCCCTCCCGGTCATGCGGCGGCACGGTCGGAGCCGCCGCATTGCGATCTGCACGGACCAGCCTTCCATCACGGAGCGTGGCGGTGCTATTACACGAAAGAGCGGGGTTGGATCTTCGGATCGGTGGGCACAAAGGAGGCTTTCGTCCAGCGGCCCGACGCCCGGAATGGCCGGATCCGTACCGCGGCCGCAAGCGCCATGTGTAATCGCGTACTCACTTCAGGTAAGAGGACCTGGCACGGGCGGTCGCGTCGGGCGGTCGTCGGCACGGCATGCACGAAGGAGGCGGTCATGGCCTCACCCATGTCCGCGGGCGCCTTTCTGGCAGGGCTAGTGGCGGAGGGCCTCACCGTCGTCGAGGTCGGCGACTGGGAACATCACAACCGCAATCACAAGGGTCCGTGGGGCCCGGTGCACGGGGTGGTGATCCACCACACGGCCACCAGCGGCAGCGAGCACACGGTCGAGCTCTGCCGCGACGGCTACGCCGGCCTGCCCGGCCCCCTCTGCCATGGGGTCATCACCAAGGACGGCACGGTCCACCTCGTCGGTTACGGCCGCGCCAACCACGCGGGCCTGGGCGACGACGACGTGCTGCGCGCGGTGATCGCCGAGAAGGCGCTGCCGCCCGACAACGAGGCGAACACCGACGGCAACCGCCACTTCTACGGCTTCGAGTGCGAGAACCTCGGCGACGGGCACGATCCCTGGCCCCCGGCCCAGCTGGATGCCGTGGAGAAGGCGGCGGCAGCGGTGTGCCGGCACCACGGCTGGACGGAACGCTCGGTGATCGGCCATCTGGAGTGGCAGCCGGGCAAAGTGGACCCGCGCGGCTTCACGATGGCGTGGCTGCGCGAGCGCATCCGGGACCGCCTGAAGTGACGCACCGGGCCACAATGGAGCCGTGACCGGCCTCGACACCCTGCGACCACGCCTCCCTTCCCCTCTACAGGAGCTGTCGGACCCCCGTTTCGACCGCCGTGGTCTGCGCCTTCTCCTCAAGCGGGACGACCTCATCCACCCGGAGCTGATCGGCAACAAGTGGCGCAAGCTCGTGCCGAACATCGAGGCCTGCGGCGGCCGGCCGCTCGTCACCTTCGGCGGGGCCTACTCCAACCACCTGCGGGCCACGGCGGCCGCCGGGCGGCTCCTCGGGCTGCCCACCGTCGGCGTGGTCCGCGGGCAGGAACTGGCCACCCGGCCCCTCAACGCCTCGCTCGCCCGGTGCGCGGCCGACGGCATGCGGCTGCACTTCGTCGACCGGTCGACGTACCGCCGCAAGACCGAACCGGACGTCCTCGCGCGCATGCTGCGCGCGGCGGGCGCGGAGGACGCGTACGTGGTCCCGGAGGGCGGCAGCAACGCGGAGGCGGTGCGAGGCTGCCGGGTCCTGGGCGAGGAGCTGCGCGGGCAGGCGGACGTGGTCGCCCTGGCCTGCGGCACCGGCGGCACCCTGGCGGGCCTGGCCGCAGGCCTGTTCCCCGCCCAACGCGCCCTCGGCATACCCGTCGTCAAAGGCGGCTTCCTCACCGCCGACATAAGAGCCCTCCAGCAGCGGTCCTTCGGCGGCCCCCGCGGCGACTGGACCCTGGACGAACGCTTCCACTTCGGCGGCTACGCGCGCGTGCCCACCGAACTCGACACCTTCGCCGAGGACTTCGAGGAACGTCATGGCGTGGCGGTGGAGCGCCTGTATGTCGCCAAGTTGCTCCATGGACTTGTCGCCCTGGCGGAGGAGGGGGCGTTCCCGCGCGGGACGACGATCGCGGCCGTGATCACCGGGCGGCCCCTCCCGTAGCGTCCGTCTACGCCGTCTCCCGGTAGGCCGCCGCCTCCTCCAGGTCAAGGCGCCGCAGCAGGGTGCGCAGCATCTCGTCGTCGATGTAGCGGCCGTCGCGCAGCCGTACGAACATCGCGCGTTCGGCGCCGATCATCTCCCTCGACAGGCGGCGGTAGGTGTCGTCGACGGACTCACCGGTGACCGGGTTGGTCTGCCCCAGGCGCTCCCAGACGGCGTTGCGGCGCTGCTCCAGGACCTGGCGGAGGCGGTCGGCGAGGGGCGGCGGGAGGGTGTTGCGCTCGTCGGTGAGCAGTTCGTCCAGGCGCTGCTCGGCGACCCGGGAGGCCTGGGCCTGTGCGTTGGCCTCGGCGAGGGTCTCGGCCTGCGCGTCCTTGGCGGGGAACCGCACCAGGCGGATCAGCGGGGCCAGGGTGAGGCCCTGCACCACCAGGGTCCCGATGACCGTCGTGAAGGTCAGGAAGAGGATGAGGTTGCGCTGCGGGAAGGGGCCGCCGTCGTGCACGGTGAGCGGGATCGAGAAGGCGATGGCCAGTGAGACGACACCGCGCATCGCGGCCCATGAGGTGACGATCGGGCCTCTCCAGGTGGGGTTGTCCTCGCGTTCCCTAATCCGCGAGGACAGTATGCGGGGCACGAAGGTCCCCGGATACACCCAGACGAACCGGGTCAGGACGACCACCAGGAAGACGGCGAGCGCGTACCAGGCGGCGTCGACGCCCCGGTAGTCCCCGAGGCCCTTGAGCACGACCGGCAGCTGCAGCCCGATGAGCGCGAAGACCGCCGACTCGAGCACGAACGCGACCACCTTCCACACCGCCTCCTCCTGGAGCCGGGTGGCGAAGTCGACCTCCCACGCGCGGTGCCCGATGTAGAGGGCGACGACCACGACCGCGAGCACACCGGAGGCGTGCACCTGTTCGGCGACGGCGTAGGCGACGAAGGGGATGAGCAGCGACATGGTGTTCTGCAGCAGCGCCTCCTTCACATGCGTGCGCAGCCAGTGGATCGGCGCCATCAGCACCAGTCCGACCACCACACCGCCGACCGCGGCCAGCAGGAACTCTCCGATCCCGCCGATCCAGGAGGCGCCCTCGCCGACGGCGGCCGCGACGGCCACCCGGTAGGCGGTGATCGCGGTCGCGTCGTTCAGCAGGGACTCGCCCTGCAGGATCGTGGTGATCCGGGAGGGCAGCCCGACCCGCCGGGCGACCGCGGCCGCCGCGACCGCGTCCGTCGGTGCCACGACCGCCCCCAGCACCAGCGCCGCGGGCAGCGGCAGCCCCGGTACGACGAGATAGGCGACCCAGCCGACGGCGAACGTGGCGAACAGCACGTACCCCACCGACAGCAGCGCCACCGGCCGCACGTTCCTCCGCAGGTCGAGGTACGAGCTCTCGACCGCCTCCTTGTGCAGCAGCGGCGGCAGCACCAGCGGGAGCACGATGTCCGGATCGAGCGTGTAGTCGGGCACCCCGGGCACGTACGACACAATCAGCCCCACCGCCACCAGCCACAGCGGCGCCGGCACCGGAGTGCGGCGCGCGGCCGCGGCGACCGCGGTGCTGCCCGCCACCAGCAACAGCAGTGGCATCACGTCCATCGTCCTCGCCCACCCTCGTTTTTCCGCGCGGCCCTCCGCACGGGCGTCGTAATCTGGCAATCATGAAACAGTGCACGCACGCCGAAGCGCTGCCGCTCCCGCAACCCGGTCCGCTCAGCGAGACGTGCCTGGAGTGTCTGCGCGACGGCACGCACCCGGTGCAGCTGCGGCTGTGCCTCACCTGCGGCCACGTCGGCTGCTGCGACTCGTCGCCGAACCGGCACGCGACGGAGCACCACAAGGACTCCGGCCACCCGATCATGCGCACGTTCGAGCCCGGTGAGAACTGGCGTTGGTGCTTCGTCGACCACGTACTTGTGTGACCCTGGACGCCAGGGTTCCAGGACGGTTCGACCGTCTGACGTCTGGGTACGTCAACCCGGCGCGCCTTCTTCCCATTGGGAGCCGCAGACCCCTAGACACGGAGCGTGTCCACAGTTTTACTGTGAGTGACGGCAAGGGGTCGGGGTCCTGGGGACAGGAAAGTTGAGAGCGCGATAGCGTCACCGCTGAACCACACATCGCGTTACCCCGGGGGGCGACCCTCGGCCCCGTAAAGCTTGTACCACCATGGAGGTGAGGGTGTCCCAGATCGCAGGCGAGCCCGCGACCCAGGACTTCGTGGAAGTCCGGCTGCCGGCCGCGGGTGCCTACCTGTCGGTGCTGCGTACGGCCACGGCCGGCCTCGCGGCCCGTTTGGACTTCACCCTCGACGAGATCGAGGACCTGCGCATCGCGGTTGACGAGGCCTGCGCGATCCTGCTGCAGCAGGCCGTGCCCGGCTCGGTGCTCAGCTGTGTCTTCCGGCTCGTCGACGACTCTCTCGAGGTCACCGTCTCGGCCCCGACCACGGACGGTCACGCCCCCTCGCGGGACACCTTCGCCTGGACCGTGCTGTCCGCTCTCGCGGGCAAGGTCTCCTCCGCCGTGGACGAGGACAAAACCGTTTCGATCAGCCTCTACAAACAGCGCGGCGCGGGACCCGGGCCGGCGTGAGGACAGGGGACGGGCCGGTGCGTGACGAAGAGCGCGGCACACGGGAGCTGCCGGCCGAGGGCACAGGCGGGTCCCGTCACACGGGGGAGCCCGTCGGCGACAGGGCCGGCATCGAGGTCCCGGCGGGCATGGGCGGCATCCCCGAGCAGGCCCGGCCGCATCCGGAGGAGGGCGCCGGCCCCGCGGCGGCGACCGGCTTCCTGGACGACGACGGCCGGCGGGATCGGGAAGGCGCCGCGCCTGGCACCCCTGCGGACGGGCCGAACGGGATCACCCCGGCCCCGCCGCAGGCGAGGGCTGGGCGAAGGACAACGGGCGGGACGATGAGCGAGCACGAGCGAGACGAGCAGCAGGACGCGCAGAGCGTGCAGCAGGCCACGCAGCACGACGCACAGGACCGCAGCGGAGCGCGCGCGATGTTCGTCGAACTGCGCGGGCTGAAGGACGGCAGCCCGGAGTACGCGGAGCTGCGCAACAAACTGGTCCGTATGCACCTGCCGCTGGTCGAACACCTCGCGCGCCGCTTCCGCAACCGCGGCGAGCCGCTCGACGACCTCACCCAGGTCGCCACCATCGGTCTGATCAAGTCCGTCGACCGCTTCGACCCCGACCGCGGAGTGGAGTTCTCGACCTACGCGACCCCGACGGTCGTCGGCGAGATCAAGCGCCACTTCCGCGACAAGGGCTGGGCGGTGCGGGTGCCGCGGCGCCTGCAGGAGCTGCGCCTGGCGCTCACCACGGCCACCGCGGAGCTGTCCCAGCAGCACGGCCGCTCCCCGACCGTGCACGAGCTCGCCGAGAAGCTGGCGATCTCGGAGGAGGAGGTCCTGGAGGGCCTGGAGTCGGCCAACGCCTACTCCACGCTGTCCCTGGACGTCCCCGACACCGACGACGAGTCCCCGGCGGTCGCGGACACCCTGGGCGCCGAGGACGAGGCGCTGGAGGGCGTGGAGTACCGCGAGTCGCTCAAGCCGCTGCTGGAGGACCTGCCGCCGCGGGAGAAGCGGATCCTGCTGCTGCGCTTCTTCGGGAACATGACCCAGTCGCAGATCGCGCAGGAGGTCGGCATCTCCCAGATGCACGTCTCCCGCCTGCTGGCCCGCACCCTGGCCCAGCTGCGGGAGAAGCTGCTGGTGGAGGAGTAGCCGTACGCCTACTGCTTGCCGTCCTGGGCGCGGCCCGGACCCTTGATCCCGAGGGCCTGGGTCGTCACCGGGTTGACCAGCAGCACCAGGGCGACGACGGCGACGACCGCCAGCGCGATCCCGGCGGGGATCGCCACGCTGTCGGCCTGCAGCAGGTTGTAGGCCACCGGCAGCGCCATGACCTGGGTGATCACGGCCGGACCCCGGCTCCAGCTCCTGCACGCCAGCAGTCCGCGCGTGGCCAGCAGGGGCAGCAGCGCGAGGACGAGCAGGGTGACGCCGCCGGTGACGGCGGAGCCCCGGTCGTCCGGGGCGCCCACGAGGCCCTCCACGAGCATCCAGACGCCCCCGACGGCCAGCGCGAGCCCTTCCAGCCCGGCGAGGGCGGCGGCGTACGTCAGGCGCCGCGGGCGGGGGCCGGTGTCTTCCTCGGTGGCGGGGGTCTTCTTACTGGTCACCCCTGAAGGGTAGCCCTGGGGAGGCCGGTCGGCGCGGGGGCGGGCGCGGGGGACGCAGGCCCTCTCGGCGAGGTTGAGCCGGCCCCGGGTGGCGAGACTCACGCCCCCTCCTCTTACCTGATCCCTACCTCGCGCTGTGCCCAGTACCAGGCAGTAGGTACGCTGCAACTCATGCGTGCACTCCTCGTGGTCAACCCGGCGGCAACCACCACCAGCGCACGCAGACGCGATGTGTTGATCCACGCACTGGCGAGCGAGATGAAGCTCGAGGCGGTCACCACCGAGTACCGCGGCCACGCACGCGACCTGGCCCGGCAGGCAGCCGACAGCGACGACATCGACCTCGTGGTGGCCCTCGGCGGCGACGGCACGGTCAACGAGGTCGTCAACGGTTTGTTGCACGCCGGCCCCCATCCGGACGGTCTGCCCCGCCTCGCCGTGGTCCCGGGCGGCTCCACCAATGTCTTCGCCCGCGCCCTGGGCCTGCCCAACGACGCCGTCGAGGCGACGGGCGCCGTGCTGGACGCCCTGCACCAGGGCAGCGAGCGCGCGGTCGGCATGGGTCTCGCCACGGGGACGCCGGGGACCGAGGACGAGGCGGTGCCGGCGCGCTGGTTCACCTTCTGCGCGGGGCTCGGTTTCGACGCCGGCGTGGTCGGGCGGGTGGAGCAGCAGCGCGAACTCGGCAAGAAGTCCACCCACGCCCTTTATCTGCGCCAGGTCGCCCGTCAGTTCCTGCAGGAGCCGCACCGGCGGCACGGCACCATCACGCTGGAGCGGTCCGGCGAGGAACCGGTGACCGATCTGGTGATGTCCATAATCTGCAACACCTCGCCCTGGACCTATCTGGGCAATCGTCCGGTGTACGCGTCGCCTAAGGCTTCGTTCGATACCGGGCTCGACGTACTCGGCGTCAGCCGCATGTCCACGGTCTCGGCTGCCCGGTATGCCACGCAGTTGCTCACTTCGTCCCCCGAGCGGGGACCCCATGGAAAGCACGTCGTGTCCCTGCACGACCTGGACGGGTTCACCTTGCATTCGAAGGCGCCTCTCCCCCTCCAGATGGACGGCGACCACCTCGGACTGCGTACGAGCGTGACGTTCACAGGCGTACGCCGTGCACTGCGTGTGATTGTGTGAGCAGAAGGGGCTAAAGTCCTTTCACTCGAACGTTTAGGCCAGGGTCCACCCCATGGAAGTACGGCTGTGACCTAGTCGACACCGAGGAATCAAAAAAAACTTTCCGGAAGGGGTTGTATCCGCCGCTGAGGTTTGCGAGTCTCTACGTGGCGATCGGGACAGCCCGCAACACCGGCATCCACAGATCACCGGAACCCCTCTTCAATCTCAGGTCCACGCCGGGGAAGACTCGGCGGTCGGCCCTTCACTTGTTGAGGGATTCGTGAAAGCGTTCACATTCACAAGCAACCTGCACGTAATACCAAGGAGAGGTAGCAGCCATGGACTGGCGTCACAACGCCGTTTGCCGCGAGGAAGACCCCGAGCTCTTCTTCCCCATCGGCAACACCGGTCCTGCGCTGCTGCAGATCGAGGAAGCCAAGGCCGTCTGCCGTCGCTGCCCCGTCATGGATCAGTGTCTGCAGTGGGCGCTCGAGTCCGGTCAGGACTCCGGCGTCTGGGGTGGTCTCAGCGAGGACGAGCGCCGCGCCATGAAGCGCCGCGCCGCCCGCAACCGGGCCCGTCAGGCCTCCGCCTGACAACACCCGCCCCGCAAACAGCCTGAGCTTGGCGGCGCGCACAGCGAGTGCGCTTCTCCCGCCCCCGAGCCGCAGCGCGCAGTATCCCCGGTGCGCCTAGCAATAGAGCAGCAACGAGCGACTGGCCCTGGATCCCCCCGGATCCGGGGCTTTTTGCTGTGCTCGCCGCTCGCCGCTCACCTCCGCGGACTACTTGTGCGCCCGCACCGGTACGTCGAAGATCACCCGGGTTCCCCGCTCCGGCGCCGGCACCATGTCGAACGTACCGCCCAACTCGCCCTCCACCAGGGTCCGTACGATCTGCAGGCCGAGATTGCCGGCGGTGTGCGGGTCGAAGCCCTCGGGCAGGCCGACGCCGTCGTCCTGGACGGTGACCAGGAGGCGGGCCTCCTTGGTGGTGCCGCCACGGACGGCGGAGACCTCGACCGTGCCGGTCTCCCCCTCGCGGAAGCCGTGTTCGAGGGCGTTCTGCAGGACTTCGGTGAGAACCATCGACAGCGGGGTGGCGACCTCGGCGTCCAGGATGCCGAAGCGGCCGCTGCGCCGGCCGGTGACCTTGCCCGGCGAGATCTCGGCGACCATCGCGAGCACCCGGTCGGCGATCTCGTCGAACTCCACGCGCTCGTCGAGGTTCTGGGAGAGCGTCTCGTGCACGATCGCGATCGACCCGACCCGGCGCACCGCCTCCTCCAGGGCCTCCCGGCCGCGGTCGGACTCGATGCGGCGGGCCTGCAGACGCAACAGGGCCGCCACGGTCTGGAGGTTGTTCTTCACCCGGTGGTGGATCTCCCGGATGGTGGCGTCCTTGGTGATCAACTCGCGCTCGCGGCGGCGCAGTTCGGTGACGTCCCGGAGCAGGACCAGCGAACCGATGCGGGTGCCCTTGGGCTTGAGCGGGATCGCGCGGAACTGGATGACCCCGTCGTGGGCCTCGATCTCGAACTCGCGGGGCGCCCAGCCGCTGGCCACCTTGGCGAGCGCCTCGTCCACCGGGCCGCGGGTCGGGGCGAGTTCGGCCGTCGTCCGGCCGAGGTGCTGGCCGACGAGGTCGGAGGCCAGGCCCATGCGGTGGTAGGCGGACAGGGCGTTCGGGGAGGCGTACTGGACGATGCCGTCCGCGTCGAGACGGATCAGGCCGTCGCCCACGCGCGGGGCGGCGTCCATGTCCATCTGCTGGTTCGCGAAGGGGAAGGCGCCGGCCGCGATCATCTGCGCGAGGTCGGAGGCGCTCTGCAGATAGGTCAGTTCGAGCCGGCTCGGGGTGCGCACGGTGAGCAGGTTGGTGTTGCGTGCGATGACACCGAGGACGCGCCCCTCCCGTCGCACCGGGATCGACTCGACCCGGACCGGGACCTCCTCACGCCACTCGGGGTCGCCCTCGCGCACGATCCGGCCCTCGTCGAGCGCCGCGTCCAGCATCGGGCGGCGGCCGCGCGGGACGAGGTGGCCGACCATGTCGTCCTGGTAGGAGGTGGGGCCGGTGTTGGGCCGCATCTGGGCGACGGAGACGTACCGGGTGCCGTCGCTGGTGGGCACCCACAGGACGAGGTCGGCGAAGGAGAGGTCGGAGAGCAGCTGCCACTCCGAGACCAGCAGGTGGAGCCACTCGAGGTCGGAGTCGTCGAGGGCGGTGTGCTGGCGGACCAGTTCGTTCATGGAGGGCACGGGTGCGAGCGTACCTGGCGGTATGTGGGTGGCCGAAAACCGGCCTGAGAACACCCGCGGGCCGCGGCGCCTGGGAGGGACCCTCAACCCTCCCGGCACCGCAGCCCGGAGCAGCATCGGCCGCGGGGTGTGCGGTCCCGGTCGGCCGAAGGTCGAGGAGCCGGGGCAGTCAGGGCAGAGAGCTCCGGTTCCTCGGTCCGTCCTCCTGTGCGGGGAGGGCGGAAGTTCGCTTCAATTGTGGACTAGACCACTCTGCGTGTCCATGCGTTGGAGCCTGTTGGTTGTTGTTATTTCCCGACCGGCTCGACGACTACTGGGACGCCCGGGTGTCCATCACGCAGCCTAACCCGTGTGGGTTCATGTGCGGGGCCAGATGGACATGGCAATTTCGGCGAGGGCTTCCAGGGCGGCGAGGGTGATGCGGCGCGGGCGTCGGTGGAGGACGGTGACTCGCCCGCGGTGACGCCGGCCGGACAAGGCTCCCGAACGCGGCGATGCCGGCGTTGCGCCGCGCGCAAGGACTCCTCGGCCTGGAGGCGGCGCAGTTGGTGGCCGTGTGGAGGACGAGGCAGCCGTGCGGGCGGCCCCGGCGCCGGGTACACGTCGGCGGCCTCCCTCAGCACCCGCTCGACGGCCGCCCGGGCGGTGGGCTCCTCGACGAGCGCGCGGTCGGTGAAGGCGCCGTGGCGGGCCCGGTAGACGGTCACGACCTCGTCGAGCAGCGCGCGTTTGTCACCGAGGCTGCGTACAGGCTCGGCGCGCCGCTGCCCATGACACGGGTGAGGTCGGCGACGGAGGCGGCCTCGTAGCCGTGCTCCCAGAAGGCCAGGACGGTCTTCTCCAGGGCGGCGTCACGGTCGAAGGAACGCGCGGCTTCGACACCGGCCCGGCCCGGGTGCTCGTCTCGTCGCCGCCCGCCACGGCCGGAACAGTGCTGCGGGTGCCGGCGAAGGGATCAGTGGGTCTCCGTCACCTTCGCCAGGGCGCGGGGGGCGTCCGGGTCCTGGCCGCGGGCGATGGTGACCTCGTAGGCGAGGAGCTGGAGGGGGATGATCTCCAGGATCGGCTGGACCTCCTCGGCGACGCCCTCGGTGGGCAGCACCAGACCGGCGGAGGCCCGCTCGACCTGCTCCCGGGGACCGACGACGAAGAGATCGGCACCGCGGCCGCGCAGCCGGTCCAGGACCGGTTGGAGGGCCTCGCCGCCCTTGCCGTCGGTGACCACCGCGATGACCGGGGAGACGTTGTCGACCATGGCGAGCGGGCCGTGCAGCAGGTCGGCGCCGGAGTAGGAGAGAGCGGGGATGTAGCTCGTCTCCATCAGCTTCAGCGCCGCCTCCTTGGCGGTGGGATAGCCGTAACCGCGGGAGGTGATGACCATGCGCTCGGCGAAGCGGTAGCGGGCGGCGAGGGCGCGGACCTCGTCCTGCCGGGCGAGCAGCTGCTCGGCGAGGTCCGGGAGCACCTTCGCGGCGCCGCCGTCGCCGCCGCGCAGTCCCTCGACGAAGAGGTAGAGGGCGAGGAGGGAGGCGGTGTACGTCTTGGTCGCCGGGAGCGCCTTCTCCGGTCCGGCCATGATGTCGACGTGGTACTCGGAGACGCCGGCCAGCGGCGAGTCGGGGTTGTTGGTGACGGCGAGGGTGATCGCGCCGGCCTCGCGGGCCGCCCGGGTCGAGGCCACCAGGTCGGGGGAGCCGCCGGACTGGCTGACGGTGATCACCAGGACGTCCGTGAGGTCGGGGTGGGCGCCGTACGCCGTGGTGGTGGACATCGAGGTCAGCCCGCAGGGCAGGCCGAGGCGGATCTCCAGCAGGTACTTGGCGTACAGGGCGGCGTTGTCGGAGGTACCGCGGGCGGTCAACAGGACGAACCGGGGCCTGCGGGCGGCGATCTCCTGGGCCACCCGCCGGATCGCCGGGGCGCCTTCGTCCAGGATCCGCCGCAGTACGGCGGGCTGCTCGGCCATCTCACGGGCCATGATCCGGCCCGGGACGTCGGTCTGCGGCTCCGGTGGCGTGGCGGTCATGGTGGTTCCTCCTGGATCGGGCTGCGCTGCGGTACCCATTGCACTCCCCCGGCCCCCATGGTGCCCGTCCGGCACGTGAACGGCTCCCGAGCGGGCGGTTTCAGGGTTCGGACGACCTGGGCCACGGGATCCCGCTCTGTTAGATTGACCCCGCACAGATTGGTCTAAACCACATAGTCCTTCACGGTCCTTCAGAACGGCAGGCCCCAGCGTGGAAGTTGTCATCGTTCCGGACGCCAGGTCGGGTGGCGAGCTCGTCGCCGAGGCCATGGCACGGCTGTTGCGACGCAAGCCGGACGCGCTGCTCGGCGTGGCCACGGGGTCGACTCCGCTGCCCGTGTACGAGGCGCTGGCGGCCCGGGTGCGCACCGGGGCCGTGGACGTCTCACGGGCGCGGATAGCGCAGCTCGACGAGTACGTGGGCCTGCCGGCCGAGCACCCCGAGTCGTACCGCTCCGTGCTCCGGCGCGAGGTGCTGGAGCCGCTCGGCATCGGCATGGAGGCATTCCTGGGGCCCGACGGGACGGCTGAGGACGTGCAGGGCGCGTGCCAGGCGTACGACGCGGCGTTGGCGGCGGCCGGGGGCGTGGACCTGCAGTTGCTCGGGATCGGGACGGACGGGCACATCGGCTTCAACGAGCCGTGCTCCTCGCTGGCCTCGCGGACGCGGATCAAGACGCTGACCGAGCAGACGCGGGTGGACAACGCGCGGTTCTTCGACGGGGACGTCGAGGCGGTGCCGCACCACGTGATCACGCAGGGGATCGGGACGATTCTCGAGGCTCGGCACGTGGTGCTGCTCGCGACGGGGGAAGGGAAGGCGGAGGCGGTCGCCGCGACGGTTGAGGGGCCGCTCGCCTCTGTGTGTCCGGCGTCGGCGTTGCAGATGCATCCGCATGCGACGGTGGTTGTGGACGAGGCTGCGGCGTCGAAGCTGAAGCTGGCGGACTACTTTCGGCACACGTATGTCAACAAGCCGGATTGGCAGGGGATCTGACGGACTGTTGCGGAGTGCGAGTGGTGGGGGCTGGTCGCGCCCACACGGCGGAACCGCAAATCGATACAGCCCCGCGCCCCTGGAGGGGCGCGACAGGCGCCGGACCCTGAAAGGGCCGGCGCCTGTCGCATCGAAGGGCAGACAGCCCGTGAGTCACTCCCCCGCGATGATCTCCGCCGCCGCTCGGCCGCAGACTCGGGCCGCGCCGTGGGTGGCTATGTGGAGCGTGCCTCGGGGTGGGGCCTGGGGGAGGCCCATTTCGACCACGATGGTGTCGGGGCGGGTGCGCAGGACGGTGTCCAGAGCCCTCCCCATCCAGGGGTGGCGGTGTTCGTCGCGGACCACCGCCACGATCCGGCGCCTGCCGGCCGCCGCCAGGGTGGCCAGGCCGGCGTCCTCTCCGGCGAACGTTCCTGTTTCGGTGCCCGGGAGCAGCCGGGAGAGTTCCGCGGCCACGCCCCAGGGGGTCTCCTCGCTCACGGCGATGTTGGCGACCGGGGTGAGGGCGGCGACGTAGGGCGGTTCGGTGAGGGGCGTGAAGGGCTGGGCCGACGTCAGTCTCAGGGCGCGGCGGGCCGCGCGCAGACCCACCTCCTCGTCGGCCGGCGGCCTGGCGTCGGCGGTGCCCGCCGCGGCCGTCCAGCGGGCCAGGGTCCGTACCCGTTCCGCCGCGTCCGCCAGGCGGGCCTCGGGGAGTTCGCCGGTGCGGACCGCCGTGACCAGGGCGTCGCGCAGCCGCCGTACCGTCTCGTCGTCGGCGAGTCCGCCGCCCACGCAGATCGCGTCGGCGCCGGCCGCGATGGCCAGGACGCTGCCGCGTTCGACGCCGTACGTGGCCGCGATCGCCTGCATCTCCATGCCGTCGGTGACGATCAGGCCGTCGTAGCCGAGTTCGCCGCGCAGCAGCCGGGTCAGGACCGGGCGGGACAGGGTCGCGGGGCGGACCGGGTCGAGGGCCGGGACCAGGATGTGGGCGCTCATGACGGCCCGGGTGCCGGCGGCGAGGGCCGCACGGAACGGGGCGAGTTCGCGGGCCGAGAGCACCTCGGCGGGCACGTCGATGCGCGGAAGCGCGTGGTGGGAGTCGACGGCCGTGTCCCCGTGGCCCGGGAAGTGCTTCGTGCAGGCGGCGACCCCGGCGGACTGCAGGCCGGTGACATAGGCCGCCGTGTGCCGGGCCACCAGGTCGGTGTCGGCGCCGAAGGAGCGCACGCCGATGACCGGGTTCGCGGGGTTGGAGTTGACGTCGGCGGAGGGGGCCCAGTTGAGGTTCACCCCGCAGGCGGCGAGGCGGCGGCCCAGTTCGGCCGCGACCTGCCGGGTCAGTTCCACGTCGTCGACCGCGCCCAGCGCGTTGTTGCCGGGGAAGGAGGAGCCGGTGCGCACCTCCAGGCGGGTGACGTCACCGCCCTCCTCGTCGACGGCGACGAGCACGTCGTCCCGCTCGGCGCGCAACTGCGCCGTCAGGGCCGCCAGTTGTTCGGTGGAGGCGATGTTGCGGCCGAAGAGGCCGACGGAGGCGAGGCCCTGCCCGAGGCGGCGCAGCAGCCAGTCGGGGGCGGTGGTGCCGGTGAAGCCCGGTTGCAGGACCGTGAGGGCGTCGCGGGTCAGGGTGTCTGAGCCGCTGGCGATTGTCGTCATCGGGGGCGTTATCCCTTCACGGCGCCCGCGGTCAGACCCGCGGCCATCTTGCGCTGGACGAGGAGGAAGAGGGCGACGATCGGCACGGCCATCATGGTGGCGCCGGCCATCATCGGGGCGTACTCGGTGCCGTGTTTGGTGGTGAAGTTGCCGAGCCAGACGGTCGCGGTCTGGTGCTGCTGGCTGAGCAGCATGAGGGCGTAGATGTACTCGTTCCAGGCCTGGATGAAGGCGTAGACCGAGGTGGCGACCATGCCGGGGGCCAGCAGCGGGAAGACCACGCGGATGAAGGCGCCGGTGCGGGAGCAGCCGTCGACCATCGCCGCCTCCTCCAGTTCCCGGGGGATGTTGACGATGAAGCCGCGCAGCGTCCACACCGTGAAGGGGAGGATGAAGGTCAGGTACGTGATGATCAGGCCCGAGAGCTTGTCGTACTGCTCCAGGTCGTTGAGGAGCAGGAAGACCGGGATGATCATGGCCACCAGCGGGACCATCTGGACGGCGAGGATGCCGATGATGACGACCTTGCGGCCGCGGAAGGCGAACCGGGAGATGGCGAGCGCCGCCAGCAGACCGACGACCATGCCGATCACCACGACGGACAGGGAGACGATCAGGCTGCGGCCGACCGGGCCCCAGAAGTCCGCGATGTCCAGCGCCCGGCGGAAGTTGGCCAGGGTGAAGCCGGTCGGGAAGAGGCTCGGGTCGGGGTCGATGGTGTCCTTGGCCGGTTTGATGGCCGTGTTGAGCATCCAGTAGACGGGGAAGCCGGCGGTCAGGAAGACGAGGAGACCGAGGAGGTTCCAGCCGAGCTTGGACTTGCGGGGCCGCCGCCCCGTGGTGATCGCGCTCATTCCACCTCTCCGATCTTCAGCATCTGGCGCATGTACACGGCGACCACGCCCAGCAGCAACAGCACGGTGATCAGGGCGATCGCGGAGCCCTGCGCGTAGTCGTTGACCTGGAAGGCGCGGTCGTAGGAGTAGGTGGTCAGGAGCTGGAACTCGTCCTCGGGATGGCCGTCGCGCATCACGAAGACCTGCGGGAAGACGCCCATGTCCCAGATGACCGACAGGGTCGTGAGCATCACGATGATCGGCTTGAGGATGGGCAGGGTGACGTACCGGAAGACGCCCCAGGAGCCCGCGCCGTCCAGCCGGGCCGCCTCCTCCAACTCCGCCGGGACCTGGGTGAGTCCGGCGCTGAGGGTGATGACGACGAAGGGCACGGCGCCCCAGACCACGAGCAGCATGATGACGGCCAGGCCCTGCGGGCCGCTCGCGAACCAGTTGTGACCGATCAGCTGCACCCCGGGCAGCTTGCTGAGCAGCGCGTTGAGGATGCCGTAGTCGCTGTCGAACAGCCACTTGAAGACGGTCGTGGCGACGATGATCGGCATGCCCCAGCTGGCCACCAGCACGATGTTGACCAGTGTCTTCACCCAGCCGGAGACACGTTGCAGCAGCAGCGCGACCAGCATGCCGAGGACCATCGTGAAGATGACCGACCCGGCGGCGAAGATGATCGTGCGCAGCACGACCTGCCAGAACTGGGTGTCGCCCAGCACCCCGGTGAAGTTGGCGAACCCGACCCACTCGGCCGGCTGGAAGCCCCACAGCTGGGACTGCCCGAACTTCTGGAAGGACAGGGTGACCAGGCGGACCATGGGGTAGCCCATGACCAGGGCGAGGATCACCAGACAGGGGGCGAGCAGCAGCCACGGTGTGGCCGCGCCGCCCGAGATGCGGCCTCTGCGTGGCGCGTTCGGGGCGGACGGTGGTGACGGCGGCGCCTGCCGCGGCGGCGGCACCTTGGCAGGGGTGGTGGTGTCTGCGGCACTCATCGCGCGCTCCTCAGCGGTCCCTCAGGTCGTACGGTCGTACGAGAGGCAGGGCCCCCGCCCCGGACCTTGCCCGGGGTCGAAAGGGCCCTGCCCTCAGGTCACTTGGTGTTGATGACCTTGTCGATCGCGGCGTCCGCGGCCTTCGCGGCGGCCTCGACCGACTGCTTGCCGGTGCCGATGCTCTGCAGCATGGTCTGCAGCACCTGGGCCTTCTCGACCTGGCCCCAGCCGGGCGCCATCGGGACGAACCAGTTGGACTCGGCCGCGGTGGCCGGGACCGCCGTCGCGGGGTCGTTCTTCAGGGTCTGGAGGTCGGTCTTGTTGTTGGGCAGGTTGCCCTTGGCCATCAGGCCCTTCTGACCGGAGGGACCGGTGAAGGCGTTGATCCACTCGGCGGCGACACCCTGCGCCTTGGACTTGACCGGGACGGCGAGGTCCGAACCGCCCAGGAAGACGGGCAGGTTCTTGCCGGACGGACCCGGCATCACGAAGTTCTCGAGGTTGTTCTTGAGCTTGCCGGTCTTGTCGTTCTTCGGGTCGGCGGAGGTCGCGCCCTCCCAGGCGGCACCGAAGATCATGCCGGACTTGCCCTGGCCGTAGACGATGTAACGGTCGGACTCGTCCTTGGTCTTGTCACCGTGCATGTACTTGTCGATGACGTTCTTGAACTCGGTGAGGCCCTTGATGGACTCAGGCGAGGAGAGGTTGCCCTTCCACTGGCCGCCGTCCTGCTTCGCTATGGAGCCGCCGGCGTCGTAGACGAAGGACATGGCCGCGTACCAGTCACGGGTGGGCTGGTACCAGGCGGAGAACTTGTTGCCCTCCTTCGCCTGCACCTTGTCGAGGGCGGCGGTGAGTTCGGCGTACGTCTTCGGCGTGGACTTCACGCCCACCGAGGCGAAGAGGTCCTTGCGCCAGTTGCCGACCCGGCCGCCCGCGTAGTAGGGGACGCCGTAGGTCTTGCCGTCGTACGTCACCGAGGCCTTCAGGCCGTCCAGCCAGGCGGAGGAGTTGGTGAACTTCGCGGGGTCGACGGGAGCGAAGGCGCCCTTGACCATGTAGCTCAGCATCTCGGTGTTGCCCATCTCGACCACGTCCGGCACCTTGTCGGTGGCCAGGACCGCGTCGAGCTTGGTGTTCTTGTCCGGCCAGCCGTAGTACTCGTGGTTGATCTTGATGCCGGGGTGGGCCTTCTCGACGGCCGCGTCGGCGGCCTTCACGAGGTTGGGCCAGTTGTTCTGGGCGTCGACGGTGAGCCAGACCGTCAGCTCCTTGGCGTCGGAGCCGGACGTCGAGCTCTTGTTGTCGCTTCCCCCACACGCAGCGACCGAGACCATCATGCCCGCGATACCGATCGCGGCTGCCAGCTTGCGCTTCACGCCACCCTCCTCAGGGATGCCCACACCTCCCCGCCCATACGCCGGGACCTGAACCAATGGTGTAGACCAGTACCGGGAGCTTGGACCAGACCACGAAGCCTGTCAAGAGTGCTCGAAAATGCTCTGACCAGCCGTTATGCGACCTACATATGCAAGAACCTTTAAGTAAGAAGCCAGCGAAAACAGCGGCGGCGGAGTAGTCTCGTCCGCTAGACCACTTGGCTCTGTGGACTAGACCAAACCAGGTGGCGACGGTATACAGAGGGGATCACGACGTGACCCGCGTCCGGAGCCGGGAAGGCAGACCATGAGTACCGACGTCAGCAGTGCGGAGAACGAGGGCGGGGCAGGCGTCCGTATCGCGCGCGTGCCCAAGTACTACCGCCTGAAGAAGCACCTGCTGGACATGACGGAGACACAGTCGCCCGGCACACCGGTACCGCCCGAGCGCACCCTCGCCGCGGAGTTCGACACCTCCCGCACCACGGTGCGGCAGGCGCTGCAGGAACTGGTCGTCGAGGGGCGCCTGGAACGCATCCAGGGCAAGGGCACCTTCGTCGCCAAGCCGAAGGTCTCGCAGGCGCTGCAACTGACCTCCTACACCGAGGACATGCGCGCCCAGGGCCTGGAGCCGACCTCGCAGCTGCTGGACATCGGCTACATCACCGCCGACGACCGGCTCGCCGGGCTCCTCGACATCACGGCCGGCGGCCGGGTGCTGCGCATCGAGCGGCTGCGCATGGCCAACGGCGAGCCGATGGCCATCGAGACCACCCACCTCAGCGCCAAGCGCTTCCCGGCCCTGCGCCGGTCCCTCGTCAAGTACACGTCTCTGTACACGGCGTTGGCCGAGGTGTACGACGTCCACCTCGCCGAGGCCGAGGAGACCATCGAGACCTCGCTGGCCACCCCGCGCGAGGCCGGCCTGCTCGGCACCGACGTGGGCCTGCCGATGCTGATGCTCTCCCGCCACTCCCTGGACCGGGACGGACAGCCGGTGGAGTGGGTGCGGTCGGTGTACCGGGGGGACAGGTACAAGTTCGTGGCGCGGCTGAAGAGGCCCGTCGACTGAGGGGAAGCGGGCGGGGGTTCCACCCCCGCCGCGGGTCTTCACGGAATCGACATACCGATATCCCGACGCGGTCTTCCACTGCCGTGACACCGTGACCTACATTGCCTGCGCGTTGCACATGTGATCACAGGCGAACGTGAGGGGACGGAGCCGCCGTATGTCCGAAGTACCCGAAGTGAGACCACCGGTGGTGACCCCGGTCCGCGTGATCATCGCCGTCTGCCTGCTCGCGCCCTTCGTGGCGATGCTGTGGGTCGGTTCCTACGCCAAGACAGACCCGGAGTTCATCGGCATCCCGTTCTTCTACTGGTACCAGATGCTGTGGGTGCTGGTCTCCACCGCGTTGACCATGACCGCGTACAAGCTGTGGCAGCGTGACCAGCGCGCCCGCAAGGGGGGTGCGGGCAAGTGAAGGACGGTGTGAACGGCGTCGCGCTCGGCGTCTTCATCTTCTTCTTCCTGGCCGTCACGGCCATGGGCTTCCTCGCCGCTCGCTGGCGCAAGGCCGAGAACGAGCACAGCCTCGACGAATGGGGCCTGGGCGGACGGTCGTTCGGCACCTGGGTCACCTGGTTCCTGCTCGGCGGCGACCTGTACACGGCGTACACCTTCGTCGCCGTTCCGGCGGCGATCTACGCGGCGGGCGCGGCCGGCTTCTTCGCCGTGCCGTACACGATCCTGGTCTACCCGCTGATCTTCACGTTCCTGCCGCGCCTGTGGTCGGTCTCGCACAAGCACGGGTACGTGACGACCTCCGACTTCGTGCGTGGACGCTTCGGCTCCAAGGGCCTGTCGCTGGCGGTGGCGCTGACCGGCATCCTCGCGACGATGCCGTACATCGCGCTCCAACTCGTCGGCATCCAGGCCGTGCTGGACGTCATGGGCGTGGGCGGCGGTGAGAACACCAACTGGTTCGTGAAGGACCTCCCGCTCCTGATCGCCTTCGGTGTGCTCGCGGCCTACACCTACTCCTCCGGCCTTCGGGCCCCCGCCCTGATCGCGTTCGTGAAGGACACGCTGATCTACATCGTCATCGCCGTGGCGATCATCTACATCCCCATCAAGCTGGGCGGCTTCGACGACATCTTCGCCAAGGCGGGCGACGCCTTCGCCCAGACCAACCCGGCGACGGGCAAGCCGCGCGGCGCCCTGGCACCAGCCGAGCCCGCCCAATGGACGTACGCCACCCTGGCGTTGGGCTCGGCGCTCGCGCTCTTCATGTACCCGCACTCGATCACCGCGACGCTCTCCTCCAAGAGCCGTGAGGTGATCCGCCGCAACACCACGATCCTGCCGCTGTACTCGCTGATGCTCGGCCTGCTCGCGCTGCTGGGCTTCATGGCCATCGCGGCGGGGGTCAAGGTCACCAACGGCCAGCTGGCGATCCCGCAGCTCTTCGAGAACATGTTCCCGAGCTGGTTCGCCGGGGTGGCCTTCGCGGCGATCGGCATCGGCGCGCTGGTCCCGGCGGCCATCATGTCCATCGCGGCCGCGAACCTCTTCACCCGCAACATCTACAGGGACTTCATCAAGCCGGACGCCACGCCGAAGCAGGAGGCCCAGGTCTCCAAGATCGTGTCGCTGCTGGTGAAGGTCGGCGCACTGGTCTTCGTCCTCACCATGGACAAGACGGTCGCCATCAACTTCCAGCTGCTGGGCGGCATCTGGATCCTGCAGACCTTCCCGTCCCTGGTCGGCGGCCTCTTCACCCGCTGGTTCCACCGCTGGGCCCTGCTCGCCGGCTGGGCGGTCGGCATGATCTACGGCACGGTCGCGGCGTACGGCGTCGCCTCCCCCACCCAGAAGCACTTCGGCGGCTCGTCGAAGGAGATCCCGGGCATCGGGGAGATCGGCTACATCGGCCTCACCGCCTTCGTCCTGAACGTGGCGGTGACGGTGATCCTGACCTTCGCCCTGAAGGCCTTCAAGGCCCCGGAGGGCATCGACGAAACCAGCCCGGAGGACTACACGGCGGACGCGGGAGACCCGGGGGTGGAGGTGGAACTGCCGCCGGCGACGGCGGGGACCTCGCACTGACCGCTGAGGCGGACACGGCACGACCGGCGGGCCGTCGGAGGAATCCGGCGGCCCGTTGTCGTACCCGTCCGGCACACTCGGGCCCATGGACATCCTGATCAGGCCGGTGGAACCCGGCGAGTACGGCACCCTCGGCGAGATCACCGCCGGGGCCTACGTGCAGGACGGCCTGCTGGCGTTCGGCGAGAGCGACTGGTACCTGGAGGAGCTGCGGGACGTCGCCAAGCGGGCGTCGGCCGCCGACGTGCTGGTGGCCGTCCGCGACGGCAGCCTCCTCGGCGGCGTCACCTTCGTCCCCGCGGGCGGCCCGATGGCCGACCTCGCCCGCCCCTCAGAGGCCGAGATCCGCATGCTGGCCGTGGCCGACGCGGCTCGTGGCCAGGGCGCCGGGGAGGCCCTCGTCCGGGCCTGCGTCGACCGCGCGCGTGCCTTGGAGTGCACCGGCGTGGTGCTGTCCACCCAGCAGAAGATGCGCGCCGCGCACCGCATCTACGAGCGCCTGGGTTTCCGCCGAGCACCCGGCCGCGACTGGCACCCGCTCCCCGGTGACGCCTTCACGCTCCTCACCTACGAGTTGACGCTCTGACACGCTTCGAAGTCGCCGCGACACAACATATGGGGGCGCTGTTCTCGCCCGGCACAAGATGTATGCTCATGCTCGCTGTCGTCGCAGGGGAATCCGGTGCGAATCCGGAACTGTCCCGCAACGGTGAACCCGCGCACACCCGTGCGCGGAATCAGTCCGAGGACCTGCCGACAGCGCACCCGGCCACACCGGCCCGGGTGCCCTGACGTCCGGGCCTCGTGGAATGGGCCGGTGGACGCGATGCGCCGTGCGCTCGTGTGCTGCCCCCTGCCCGCAAGGCCCCGTGCCGAGCGAGGGAGAGCCCCACGTGACCATCGCGCCGCCAGCCGATCCGGCTTCAGCGACCGACCCGGCTTCAGCGACCGAGCCGGAAGCCGCCGGACACGGTGCCGCACTGCTGCGCACCCTGACCGAGCTGACCGCCGACCTGCCCGACGCCGACCCCGGCCGGGTCGCCGCCGCCGCACTGCGCGGCCGGTCCGCGCGGGCGGACGGGGCGGAACTGCGCGAGCTCGCCACGGAGGCGGCGGCCGGCCTCATCTCCGAGGACCCGGCGTACAGCAGGCTGGCCGCCCGGCTCCTCACCCTGAGCGTCGCCGCCGAGGCCGCCTCGCAGGGCGTCACGTCCTTCACCGAGTCCGTCGCCGTCGGCCATCGCGAAGGGCTCATCGCCGACCGCACCGCGGAGTTCGTACGGCTGCACGCCGACCGCCTCGACGCGCTGATCGACCCCGCGGCCGACGACCGCTTCGGCTACTTCGGCCTGCGCACCCTCTACAGCCGTTACCTCCTGCGCCACCCGATCACCCGCAAGGTCATCGAAACACCGCAGCACTTCATGCTCCGCGTGGCGAGCGGTCTCGCGGACGACACCGCGCTCGGTCCGGAGACAGGCGCCCGTGCCGTGGACGAAGTGGCCTCCCTCTACGGCCTGATGAGCCGTCTCGACTACCTGCCCTCCTCCCCCACGCTCTTCAACTCCGGCACCCGGCACCCCCAGATGTCGTCCTGCTACCTCCTCGACTCCCCGAAGGACGAGCTGGACTCCATCTACGACCGCTACCACCAGGTCGCCCGTCTCTCCAAGCACGCCGGCGGCATCGGCATCGCCTACTCCCGCGTCCGCGCCCGCGGTTCGCTGATCCGCGGCACCAACGGCCACTCCAACGGCATCGTCCCGTTCCTGAAGACGCTGGACGCGAGCGTCGCCGCCGTGAACCAAGGTGGCCGGCGCAAGGGCGCCGCGGCCGTCTACCTGGAGACCTGGCACTCCGACATCGAGGAGTTCCTGGAGCTGCGCGACAACACCGGTGAGGACGCCCGCCGTACGCACAACCTGAACCTGGCGCACTGGATCCCGGACGAGTTCATGCGCCGGGTCGACGCCGACGAGCGGTGGTCGCTGTTCTCCCCGGCGGACGTGCCCGAACTCGTGGACCTGTGGGGCGAGGAGTTCGACGCGGCGTATCGGCAGGCGGAGGCGGCGGGGCTCGCCCTCAGGACGCTCCCGGCACGCGAGCTGTACGGCCGGATGATGCGCACCCTCGCGCAGACCGGGAACGGCTGGATGACCTTCAAGGACGCCGCCAACCGCACCGCCAACCAGACGGCGACCCCCGGTCATGTCGTCCACTCCTCCAACCTCTGCACGGAGATCCTGGAGGTCACCGACGACGGTGAGACGGCGGTGTGCAACCTCGGCTCGGTCAACCTGGGCGCCTTCGTGGCCGGCGACGGCCTCGACTGGGAGCGGCTGGACGAGACCGTGCGCACGGCCGTCACCTTCCTCGACCGTGTCGTCGACATCAACTTCTACCCGACCGAGCAGGCGGGCCGCTCCAACGCCAAGTGGCGTCCCGTGGGCCTGGGCGCGATGGGCCTGCAGGACGTCTTCTTCAAGCTGCGGCTGCCCTTCGACTCGCCGGAGGCCAAGGCCCTGTCCACCCGGATCGCCGAGCGCGTCATGCTCGCCGCGTACGAGGCCTCCGCGGACCTCGCCGAGCGGAGCGGCCCGCTGCCCGCCTGGGAGAAGACCAGGACCGCCCGGGGCGTGCTGCACCCCGACCACTACGACGTCGACCTCGTCTGGCCGGAGCGGTGGGCGGCGCTGCGCGCGCGGATCGCGGCGACCGGCCTGCGCAACAGCCTCCTCCTCGCCATCGCGCCGACCGCGACCATCGCCTCCATCGCCGGTGTGTACGAGTGCGTCGAGCCGCAGGTGTCCAACCTGTTCAAGCGCGAGACGCTGTCCGGCGAGTTCCTCCAGGTCAACTCCTACCTGGTACGGGAGCTGAAGGACCTCGGCGTCTGGGACGCCCGCACCCGGGAGGCCCTGCGCGAGGCGGGCGGCTCGGTGCAGGACTTCGTGTGGATCCCCGAGGACGTACGGCGCCTGTACCGCACGGCGTGGGAGATCCCGCAGCGCGGCCTGATCGACATGGCGGCGGCCCGTACGCCGTACCTCGACCAGTCCCAGTCCCTGAACCTCTTCCTGGAGACGCCGACCATCGGCAAGCTCTCCTCGATGTACGCGTACGCCTGGAAGCAGGGCCTGAAGACGACGTACTACCTCCGCTCCCGCCCGGCGACCCGCATCGCCCGCGCGGCACGGGCGACCGTGCCCGTACCGACGGCGGACGCCGTCGCCTGCTCCCTGGAAAACCCCGAGTCCTGCGAGGCCTGCCAGTAATGCCCAGCAACCAGAACCTGCTCGATCCCGGCTTCGAGCTGACTCTGCGTCCCATGCGCTACCCGGACTTCTACGAGCGCTACCGGGACGCCATCAAGAACACCTGGACCGTGGAGGAGGTCGACCTCCACTCGGACGTGGCCGACCTGGCGAAGCTGTCCCCGATGGAGCAGCACCTGATCGGCCGGCTGGTCGCCTTCTTCGCCACGGGCGACTCGATCGTGGCGAACAACCTGGTGCTCACGCTCTACAAGCACATCAACTCCCCGGAAGCACGGCTGTATTTGTCGCGCCAGCTGTTCGAGGAGGCCGTCCACGTCCAGTTCTACCTGACGCTGCTGGACACCTATCTCCCCGATCCGGAGGACCGGGCGGCCGCCTTCGACGCCGTCGAGAGCATCCCCTCCATCCGTGAGAAGGCGGAGTTCTGCTTCCGGTGGATGGACTCGGTGGAGAACCTGGACCGGCTGGAGTCCCAGGCCGACCGCCGTCGGTTCCTGCTCAATCTGATCTGCTTCGCCGCGTGCATCGAGGGCCTGTTCTTCTACGGCGCCTTCGCGTACGTGTACTGGTTCCGCAGCCGGGGTCTGCTGCACGGTCTCGCCACCGGCACCAACTGGGTGTTCCGCGACGAGACGATGCACATGTCCTTCGCCTTCGACGTGGTCGACACCGTGCGCAAGGAGGAGCCGGAGCTCTTCGACGACCGGCTGCGGGAGCAGGTGACGGACATGCTGAAGGAAGCCGTGGAGGCGGAGCTGCAGTTCGCCCGCGACCTGTGCGGCGAGGGGCTGCCGGGGATGAACACCGAGTCGATGCGGCAGTACCTGGAGTGCGTCGCCGATCAGCGCCTCACCCGCCTCGGCTTCGCTCCCGTGTACGGCTCCGAGAACCCCTTCTCCTTCATGGAACTGCAGGGCGTCCAGGAACTGACCAACTTCTTCGAACGCCGCCCCTCGGCCTACCAGGTGGCGGTGGAGGGCACGGTCGCCCTGGACGAGGACTTCTGACGGATCCGGTTGTGGTAAGCCGGGGGCGTGATCGGCCGGCTTCCTCTCGATGAGCAACTCGACGCCCTGCGCGCGGCGTTGTCCCGCAACGACGTGCTGACGG
Source organism: Streptomyces sp. NPDC005799 (assembly GCF_040630525.1). NCBI lineage: Bacteria > Bacillati > Actinomycetota > Actinomycetes > Kitasatosporales > Streptomycetaceae > Streptomyces > Streptomyces sp. NPDC005799. Next base: position 39,135 of record NZ_JBEXXQ010000027.1, on the reverse strand, counting down.
AGGTGCTCGCGCGGACCGCGACACTCGGCCTGCCCGGGTGGTACCTGACGGCCGGGTGTCTGTTCCAGACGGTGTGGAACGTCGTCACGGACCGGCCGCCGGCCCATGGCATCAAGGACTACGACGTCTTCTACTTCGACGACCGTGATCTGTCCTGGGAGGCCGAGGACGCCGTGATCAAGGCCGGCCGGGAGGTCTTCGCCGGCCTCCCGGCCGAGGTCGAGATCCGCAACGAGGCGCGGGTGCACCTGTGGTACGAGGAGAAGTTCGGGGTGCCGTGTCCGCCGTACGGGTCCAGTGAAGCGGCGATCGACAGCTTTGCGGCGACGACCTGTTGTCTGGGGGTGCGGCTGGAGGGGGATGGGCGGTGGCGGGTGTATGCGCCGCACGGGCTGAGTGACGTGTTCCATCTCGTCGTACGGCCCAATCCGGTGCTCGCCCCGCGAGCCGTCTACGAGGCCAAGGCAGCCCGATGGCGCGCGCAGTGGCCGGAGTTGACCGTGTTGGACTGGCCATAAACGATCCATCCGCCGTCCATGGAGTTCCTATGGAGCGGCAAAGTTCTTCCGGCGCATCTGTTCCGCCGCCCCGCGCCCCGGCTACCTTCCTGCCGTCCTGTCATGTCACCCACAACCGCACCACAGGGACGTCACAGGACGCCGCATGTAAACCCAATGTGTCATGCCCATGACGGAACCGCGCACTGCCGCCGCTACGCGCGTCACAGGCCTGCCACCAGCGTCGAGAACCCCACTCCAACGACGGAGGCAGTACCCCCATGCGTGAGAAGTCCCGACGGAGTCTGCGAAGACTCCTGACCGCAGCCCTCCCCGCCCTCGCCCTCGGCGTCGCCGGACTCGTAGCCGCTCCGGCGGCCCAGGCCCAGGTCCAGACCCAGGCCACGGCGACCTCGTCCCATTCCCGCGTCACCCAGAACGCCCAGGCCCTCACCTCCCCTGCCCGGCAGACCTTCCACTCCACCGGCAAGGCGGGCCAGAAGGTACCGACCCAGCACCTGTGCGGCACGCCGACCGCCGGCCACGCGGCCTGTTTCGCCCAGCGCCGGACCGACATCAAGCAGCGGCTGGCCTCCGCGGTGGCCGCCGCCGCGCCCTCCGGCCTCAGCCCGGCCAACCTGCACAGCGCCTACAACCTGCCCTCGACGGGCGGCTCGGGCCTGACGGTAGCCGTGGTGGACGCCTACAACGACCCCAACGCGGCCTCGGACCTGGCCACTTACCGCTCGACCTACGGCCTGTCGGCCTGCACGGTGGCCAACGGCTGCTTCAAGCAGGTCAGCCAGACGGGTTCGACGACCTCGCTGCCGACCAACGACAGCGGCTGGGCCGGTGAAGAGGCCCTCGACATCGACATGGTCAGCGCCGTCTGCCCGAACTGCAACATCATCCTCGTCGAGGCCAACTCCGCGAACGACACCGACCTCGGCATCGCCGAGAACGAGGCCGTGTCGCTCGGCGCCAAGTTCGTCTCCAACAGCTGGGGCGGCTCCGAGTCCTCGTCGCAGACCAGCGAGGACACCTCGTACTTCAAGCACCCGGGTGTCGCCATCACCGTCTCCGCCGGCGACTCCGCCTACGGCGCCGAATACCCGGCGACCTCCCAGTACGTGACGGCAGTCGGCGGCACCGCCCTGTCCACCTCGTCCAACTCCCGCGGCTGGACCGAGTCCGTGTGGAAGACCAGCTCCACCGAGGGCACCGGCTCCGGCTGCTCGGCGTACGACCCCAAGCCGAGCTGGCAGACCGACACCGGCTGCTCCAAGCGCATGGAGGCCGACGTCTCCGCGGTCGCCGACCCGGCCACCGGTGTGGCCGTGTACGACACCTACGGCGGTTCCGGCTGGGCCGTCTACGGCGGCACCAGCGCCTCGTCCCCGATCATCGCCGGCGTCTACGCCCTGGCCGGCACCCCGGGCTCGAGCGACTACCCGGCGAAGTACCCCTACAGCCACACCAGCAACCTGTACGACGTGACCAGCGGCAACAACGGCTCCTGCTCCACGGCGTACTTCTGCACCGCCGAGACCGGCTACGACGGCCCGACCGGCTGGGGCACCCCCAACGGCACCACGGCCTTCACCGCCGGCACCACCTCCGGCAACACCGTGACCGTCACCAACCCGGGCAGCCAGTCGACGACGACCGGAAGCTCGGTCAGCCTGCAGATCAAGGCGAGCGACAGCGCGGGCGCCACGCTGACCTACAGCGCGAGCGGCCTGCCCACCGGGCTGTCCATCAGCAGCTCGACCGGCCTGATCTCCGGTACGGCGTCCACCGCGGGCACCTACCAGGTCACCGTCACCGCGAAGGACTCGACCGGCGCCTCCGGCTCGGCCTCCTTCTCCTGGACGGTCGGCTCCAGCGGCGGCACCTGCACCTCGACGCAGCTGCTCGGCAACCCCGGTTTCGAGTCGGGCAACACCACCTGGACCGCGTCCAGCGGGGTCATCACCAACTCCAGCAGCGAGAGCGCGCACGCCGGCTCGTACTACGCCTGGCTGGACGGGTACGGCTCCAGCCACACCGACACGCTGTCCCAGTCGGTGACCGTCCCGAGCGGCTGCAAGGCCACCTTCACCTTCTACCTGCACATCGACACCGCGGAGACCGGCAGCACGGCGTACGACAAGCTCACGGTCAGCGCGGGTTCGACCACCCTGGCGACGTACTCGAACGTCAACGCCGCCTCGGGCTACGTGCAGAAGTCCTTCGACCTGAGCTCCTACGCGGGCTCGACCGTCACCCTGAAGTTCAGCGGTGTCGAGGACTCCTCGCTCCAGACCAGCTTCGTCATCGACGACACCGCCGTCACCACGAGCTGAACACCGCTTGATCCGGGCCCCGGTCGCCGCCTTCGCGGCCGGGGCTGCGGCATGCGCGGGCGTGGATCCGAAGATGTGGGTGACACGTCAAAGAGGAGAGGAGGCCCCCATGCGTCGATCGATCCCCCACACGACCATCGCCGTCGCCGCGCTCGCCCTCGTCCTCGTCGGCTGCGGCGGCCAGGCCGACAGCGGCAAGGGCGGCGGAAGCAACAGCGTGTCGTCCTCTCCCACCCCCACGACCTCGTCCTCGCCCGCCCCGACGTCCCCGTCCTCGCCGACCCCCACGAGCCCGTCCTCGCCGACCCCCACCACCTCGCCCACCCCGAGCTCCACGGGCTGTACGCCCGCCGCCACACTCGACGCCCGCGACAGCGGCCGTACCGTCTGCCTGGCGGTCGGCGACACGCTCCGGATCAGTCTGGACGGGACGTCCAAGCGGCCCTGGAAACCGGTCACCGCCAAGGGCTCCGCCCTTCAGCCCACCAACAGCGGCATCGTGCTGCAGCCCGGCGACGCGAGCGCCGCCTTCAAGGCCGTGGCGGACGGCAGGACCCGGCTGGAGTCCACGCGGCCGTTGTGCGCCGCCCAGCCGGGCCGGGTCTCGTGCCTGGGGATTCAGGAGTGGTGGGTCACCGTGGTGGTGAAGTAGCGCCGCCCGAGGGCCGGGCGCTCCCGCGCGCCGAGGCCCTCGGCCTCCAGGCGGGCACGTTCGGCCTCGCGGATCTGGCGGTCCACTCCACGGTCGTGCGCGATGCCGATCACGGACGGGAGCACGATCAGGGCGAGGAGTCCGAGAACGAACAGCATTCCGATCAGTCCTTCGATGTGTGCCGTATCCATAGACACCACTGTCGCGCCGTTGACTCCTTACAAACAGTGGCAGGACTGCCGTAGAGCCTCGAAAAACTGCCAACCCTGAGGCACACTGGAGACATGCTCCAGAACGTGGCCGCCGTCGTGCTGGACGGCGTGAATCCCTTCGAACTCGCCGTCGTCTGCGAGGTGTTCGGCATCGACCGCAGCGACGACGGACTGCCCGTGTACGACTTCGCGGTCGCCTCCGCCGAGGGGCCGGTGCTGAGCACCCGCGGCGGCTTCTCCATGCAGGTCGAGCACGGTCTGGAGCGGCTGGAGGAGGCCGACCTGATCGCCGTGCCGGCCGGCGCCCACTACGGGAGCAGGGATTTTCCGCCGGAGATGCTCGAAGCCCTGCGCCGCGGGGTCGACCGGGGCGCGCGGGTGCTCAGCGTCTGTTCCGGCGTCTTCGTGCTCGCCGCCGCCGGGCTGCTGGACGGCCGGCGCTGCGCCGTGCACTGGCACGACGCGGGGCAGCTGGCGCGTGCCTACCCACGGCTGACGGTCGAGCCCGACGTCCTGTACGTCGACGAGGACCCGGTGATCACCTCCGCGGGGACCGCCGCCGGTATCGACGCCTGTCTGCACATCGTGCGCAAGGAACAGGGCCCGGAGGTCGCCAACAAGATCGCCCGGCGCATGGTGGTGCCGCCGCACCGGGACGGCGGGCAGGCGCAGTACATCGAGCGGCCGCTGCCGAGGAACTCGTGCGACACCGTCGGCGAGGTGCTGGTGTGGATGGAGCGGCACCTCGACGAGGAGGTCACCGTCGAGCAGCTGGCCGAGCGTGCGCACATGTCCCCGCGCACCTTCGCCCGCCGCTTCCAGCAGGAGACCGGGACGACCCCCTACCGCTGGATCCTGCGCCAGCGGGTGCTGCTGGCGCAGCGGTTGCTGGAGGCGACGGACGAGACGGTGGACGCGATCGCCGGGCGGGCCGGGTTCGGCAACGCGGCCGCGCTGCGGCACCAGTTCATCCAGGCGGTCGGCACCACGCCGAACGCCTACCGGCGCACGTTCAGGGGGCCCGAGGCGGCCGCCTGAACGTCGTCCGGCGTCTCAGTCGTTGGCGACCACGGGATAGCGGGGCTCGTTCTCGGCCATCTGCCGCAGCGCCTCCTTGCGCTCGCGCTTGGAGAGCCGGTCGATGTAGAGGTATCCGTACAGGTGGTCGGTCTCGTGCTGCAGGCAGCGGGCGAAGTAGCCGGTGCCGCGGACCTTGATCGGGTTGCCCTTCTCGTCCTGGCCGGTCACCTCGGCGTAGTCGGGGCGGGCGAGCGGCGCGTACGCGGTGGGCACGGACAGGCAGCCCTCGTTGCTGTCGTCCAGCCGGCGCTGGTCGGCGGGCAGGTCGACCAGCCTGGGGTTGCAGACCACGCCGACGTGCCGGGCGCCCTCGTCGTCCCCGCAGTCGTAGACGAAGACCTTCAGGTCGACGCCGATCTGGTTGGCGGCCAGGCCCACGCCCTCGGCGGTGCGCTGGCTGGCGAACATGTCAGCGACCAGCTGCTCCAGCTCGGGGCCGAACTCGGTGACGTCCTTGCACTCCTTGTGCAGCACCGGGTTCCCGACGACCGTGATCGGCCGCGAGGTGCCGCGCTCGCGCCAGGCGGCCTCGCGCTCCTCGGCGTCCCCGGTGTCGATGACGAAACCCTCGTCGTCCACGGGAAGCACGCCCGCGTGCTGCTGATCGGTGTCCTGCTGCGCCATGACCGACGTATGCCTTCCTGCAACCATGCCAATTCCGGGAGTACAGCCTAAAGGCAGTTCGGCGGTCCGGTCCGGTCAGCAGACTTCTTCGAGGTCCCGCCAGTCCCTGGAGTCCGGGCTGTCCGCCACCCACCCGTCCAGCAACCCCCGTACCAGCGAGGCCGGCGCCGCCACCCCGCATTCCCGTTCCGGTACCCACATCTGCCCGTCGGTGCGGTGACCGAGGGGGCCCGGGTGGCCCGGCTCGCTGTGGTCGTGCGGGTCGAGATGCTCGCCGTCGCCCTCGTCGGAGGGCATACGGGACTCGCTGCACATCCGGCACAGCAGCCGGACCGACGACGACCAGTCCTCGGCCGCGAACCCGGCGTCGGCGGCCAGTTGCTCCAGCGCGTCACGGTCCGCCTCGGTCGCCGCCTCCAGCAGCACCACCCAGGTCGGCACCGGCGAGGGCGCCCACAGTTCGATCTCGTCGAAGACGGGGTAGGCGTGCCCGGCGGCCGTGGTGCGCTCACCGTGCGGAACGCCGTCGTGCAGGACGACCTCGCCCCAGCGCCGTCCGGACGACGGCAGCGGGATCGACAGCACCTCGATCCGCGCGGGATCCAGCCGCCGCCCCCACACCACCTCGGCCTCCCCCTCCGGGGACAGCCGTACGGCGGCGCTGCCCAGGTCCATGCCGAGAGGTTCGCCGGACGCGGTGGCCACGCCCGGCACGCGCAGCCCGTACGCCTGCCAGGCCCGCCGGGCCAGCGGCCAGTCCTGCAGGGCCGTGGCCGCGATGCCGACGTTCCACCAGTCGGGCGCCCCGGTCTCCCGGTCCAGCAGCGCGACGGCGCGCAGTCCGGCCGCGCGGGCCTGCTCCCAGTCGTGCCGGAACTTGTGCAGCAGGGCGAGGTTGAACCAGGACTCCGACAGCCAGGGCTCCAGATCGGCGGCGCGCGTCAGCAGCGCGCCCGCGTCCTCGTACCGGCCGTCGCCGATCAGCGTGAAGGCGCGATCGGTGGCCTGCCGCCAGGAGGCGGAGGGCCGGTGCCGTCCCTTGCCGAAGATCCTCACGATTCCCGCCTGCCAGTTCCGTGGAGTGGGCCGGCCCAGAGCCTGGTGCCCCCGGACACCCTCTCATTCGCATCCAACCACGTGGGGCTGGAAGGGCGCTCATTACCCATGGGTTACCCAGCCGAGGGGACGGTCAGACAGTCCCTGGCGAGGACCCGGGCGAGCGATTCCACCACGTCGGGCGCGTAGTCCCCGGCGGTCGCCAGGCGCAGTTCCTCCAGCGCCGTCAGGGGTCCGCCCGGTCCGGCGCCCTGCACCTTCTCCTCGTACGCGTTGACGGCCCGCACGATCCGGGCCGCGACGGGCTGCTCCCGGTAGGGGTCGGCCTGCCGCTCGACGACCACGGCGACGGCCGGATCGACGCCGGTCTGGCGTACGACGGCTCCGCCGAGCAGCGCGATCCGCCGCTGCTCGGGGCCGGGCAGGTCGGCGGTGGCGCCCGCCGGTACCGGGTCGACGAGGCTGAGCTGCCCGATGTCGTGCATGAGGGCCGCGGACTCCAGGACGGCCAGTTCGGGCCGGGTGAGCCCGAGGTCGCGGCCGACGGCCCGGCTGAGTTCGGCGACCCGGCGGGCGTGCCCCGGCGGGGTGTAGCCGGCGATCTCGGTGGCTCGGGCGAGGGAGGCGATGGTCTGCCGGTAGGTGGTCCGTACGGCGGCGTACCGCTTGAAGGACAGCTGGGTGAGCAGCAGGGGCAGGCAGAAGACCGGGAGCGCCCAGAGGCCGACGACCGCGACCGCGAGCGCCATCACCGCGCCGGTCGCGCAGACCGCCGATCCGATGCCGAGCAGGGCCCGCAACTCGTCCCGCAGCAGCGGGCCGAAGGGCCAGCCGGTGCGGGAGTGGGCGAGGGCGGCGGCGAGCACGCAGTCGCACAGCACGGTGAGGGTGAGCAGCGCGAGCAGCACCAGGGCGTAGGCGGGGCCCTTCCAGTGGTCGAACACCCCGCGGTTGTAGAGGGGTTGGAAGCAGACGGCGGCGAAGGCGACGGACAGCACACGCCGGGCGAGATGGTCGAGGACGGGCCCCCGACCGCGCGCCACGTGCGGTACGCAGCCGAGCAACGCGGCCGCGAGCACGACGGCGACGACCTGTGCGGCCCCGTGCCGGGAGGGCTCCTGGGCGTTGGCCCCGAGCAGGGCGTACGACAGCGCGCCGGCGGCTCCGAGCGGCGCGGCCTCCCTCACCCGGGCGCCGGTCCAGCGGTTGAGCTCGCCGACGGTGACGAGCACGCCGAAGGCGAGGGCGGTGGGGCGCTCCTCCATGCCGTTCCAGAGGGTGACGGCCAGCGAGCCGCCGGCCAGGAGTGCGGCCCCGGCATGGATGAGGGCGGTGAGCGACGGGCGGCACGACGGCGGCCGTACGGTCATCTACGCACCCCCCGCAGGCCGGCGACCGGTGGTGCCGGGGCCCGGTTACGGTCCCCGACACCCGTCCACCGGACCACGCCCGACGAGCCGCCCACCAGAAGAGCGGTCCCCGCATGCACGAGCCCGGCCAACAACGCGCTGCACGACCACACCGTCACCGACGAACCCCCTCCCGGTCGGTGGTGGGTGGGGCCAGGACGTCGAAGCGGGCCCCGACACCCGCCCACCGGGCAACCCCGACCCACCGGACCACGCCCAACGAGCCGCCCACCAGAAGAGCGGTCCCGGCGGGCACGAGCCCGGCCAACAACGCGCTGCACGACCACACCGTCACCGACGAACCCCCTCCCACCCGGCGCCTGACGGGACCAGGACGTCGAGGCGGGCCCCGACACCCGCCCACCGGGCAACCCCGACCCACCGGACCACGCCCAACGAGCCGCTCACCAGAAGAGCGGTCCCCGCATGCACGAGCCCGGCCAACAGCGTGCTGCGCGGCCGCACCGTCATCGACGGGCCCCCTCCCGGTCGGTGGTGGGTGGGGCCGGCGCTCCGGGGTGCTCCTCGTCCGCCGTCACCGCGGGGTGCCAGCCCTCCCGGGCCAGCGCCCGTACCAGCGCGGCGACCATCCGCGGGTCGAACTGGGCGCCCGCGCACCGCCCGAGTTCCTCCAGCGCGGCCGGGACGGGCCGGGCCCGGCGGTAGGAGCGGGTGGAGGTCATCGCGTCGAAGGCGTCGGCGACGGCCACCACCCGTGCCGACTCCGGGATCTGGCTGCCCATCAGCCCGTACGGGTAGCCGCTGCCGTCCAGCCGCTCGTGATGGTGGAGCACGGCCGCCCGCGCCTCCCCCAGGAACCCGATGCCGCGCACCATCTCGTGCCCGTACTCGGGATGCAGCTCGATCACCCGCCGCTCCTCGGGCGTCAGCGGCCCGTCCTTCCTCAACAGCCGTGTGGGGACGCCGAGTTTGCCCACGTCGTGCAGGATCCCGGCGAAGCGCAGCACCTCGACGCGGGCGTCGTCCATACCGAGTTCGCGCGCGATCATCATGGAGGCCTGCCCGACCCGCTCGCTGTGTCCGCGGGTGTACCCGTCCTTGATGTCGACGGCCTGGACGAGTGCGCGGATGGTCGCCCGGTGCGCGGCCCGCTCGCGGTGGGACTGCGCGAACACCCACCAGGACACGCACATCGGCAACAGCACGAGCAGCGCGGCGACCGGGCCGTAGGGGCTGCGCCACAGCACGGCCATCATGAGCCCGGCGAGTCCGTGCACGGCGACGGGCGCGAGGGACCGTACGAACAGCCCGCGCCAGGCCCGCCGTACCGGAACCCGTTCGGCCAGCGCGAGGATCCCGCCCTCCAGGGCCGTCAGGGCCAGGCAGAAGGCCAGGACCGCCGCTCCGGCGGCCACCAGCACGTACGGGAAGTCGGGCGTGAGGACGGCCTCACGCCCGCCGAGCGCCTCGTGCACCCGCCCGGCGACCCAGACGGCGAGCGCCAGTTGGGCCGCGCGCCGGATCCGCCGCAGTGCGTACGGGCGTTGCTCGACCCGGGAGAGCAGCGCGCCCGGCAGCGGGACCAGCGCGGCGGCGGGCGGCGGCAGCAGGAAGGCGCCGGCGAGCAGGACCGGGTAGAACGTTCCGGCGAAGCGCCGACGGGCGGCGGCCTGCTCACCGCCCGCGTACAGCGCGGCGAGCAGAACGACCGCCCAGCAGGGCGCGTGCGTCTCGGGCAGCGGGAGCAGACAGCACAGGGTGGCGACGACGAGCCCGGCGACGTACGCGCGTGCCCGTGCCGGTACCGCCTCCACGCCCACGCCCTCCCATCGTGCCCGTTCCGGCAACGGAGCCTAGGGCGCGAGGCGTCACGAAGGGGACGCTATGGGGGAATCTGCGGGCATATAGCCTCAGGATTAGCCCGTTCGAGTGAGCGGTGGTCGAATGTTCAGCCCGGCACGTCCTCCGCGAGCACCTTGCTCAGTTCCTCCACGGCGGCAGGTGACTCCCGCTGGAACGCGGCGAGGTCCAGGCCCTCGTCGCCCATGACGGTGAGCAGCGCGCGGTCGCCCACGGCCGTGACGACGACATGGCCCGAGCCGCCCCGGACGACCACTTCCCGCAGCGGGCCGGCGCCCGTGTGGTCGGCCATGCGGCGGCCGACGCCGAGGGTCGCGGCGGCGAGGGCGGCGACGGACTCGGCGTGCACGGATTCGACGTCGGCGACGACGAGCAGGCCGTCGGCCGTGGACAGGACGCTCTCGCTGACCCCCATCACCCGGTCGCGCAGCGAGGCCAGGATGTCGGTGAGAGTGGTGGCGGAATCACGCGGTTCGGACGAGGGGTTTTCGGTCATTGACACGTGCTCCTTGCTCCGGGCGCCTGCGGTGGCTCGTTCGAACGCGTGGTCTCGGGAAGCCCGCCGAGCCCTCTTCTGACGCGCCGCAGGGTCTCCAACGAAGGCTGATCGGCGGCCAGTTCCTCGGGCGAGGGAATGGGATACGCGTACAGCCCCGACTTGCTCCGGCTCACATCACGGACCGGGAGGGGCGGCTTGGCGGGCGAGGGGGTGGAGTCCCTCGGGGACTCGACGGTCTGCGGGGAGTCGGCGGGCGTCGAGGAGTCGACGGGCGTCGAGGGCTGGACGGTTTTCGCAGGCGTCGCCGGCTTGCTGGTGCCGGGGCGCTTCGAGCCGCGCCTGGGCAAGGATTCCTGTGCCCGCTGTCTCTCGCGGTGGTCCTCGCCCGGTGTGCCTTCCGGTGCTGGGCTCACGGGGCACCCTTCTCACCGCGGTCCGGGGCCGGAGAGGTGCCGCCCGGTCTGCGCCTGGGCAGGGGGCCGGCGGCCGGGGCGGCCCCGGTCGCGGCAGGACTCCCCGGGGTGACACGGGGCGCGGTGCTCGGCCGGTCGCCGGTCGCCGCCCCGGCCGCCCAGAGGACCAGCCCCAACGCCTCCAGCCGGATCAGGTCCAGCAGGACGGGGTAGAGCCCGCGTCCGAGGGCGAAGGCGAGATCCCGGGGCGTTCGGCGCCCGTTGACGCCACCGAGCAGATCCCGGTACCGCTGCGGCAACCACGCACCTCCACGGTGAACCCGAGGAGCGGCGCCGGCCCCTGGCCCACCCGCATCCACGGAACCGTCGTCCGTCGCCACCCCCGGCCGCAACCGCGCCAGTTCACCCGGTGTCCTCCCGGAGCCGGCCAGCGAGGCCATGCGGCGGGTGGTCTCCTCGGTGAGGTGGCGGGGTTCCACCCCTTGCGCGGTGAGGAGCGTCGGCTCCCGCTCCCCCGTCTCCCAACCGCCCACCGGACTCAGCGCCATGGCGAAGGCGGCGTCGAAGACCGCGGCGGTGCACACCACTTCGAGTTCCGCCGCGCCGATCAGTCCGGCCGCCACCAGATGCCCGCCCAACCGGTCGGCGTCCGGTTCCGCGGCGCAGGCGGCGAGCCACTCCGCGTCGTCGATGCGCCCCGGCGTGAGCAGGACCGATGTGGCGCTGGGCGCGCCGGGCGTCTCGATCGCGCCGACGAGACCGTCCCGCAGATGGATCGTTCCGCCGGGGGAGCCGGAGACCCGGACCGTACCGGTGAACTCCCCCTCGCGCAGTCCCTGCAAGAGCGCCGGGACGTTGCGAGCGGCGGGCGTCATGCCAGCACCTCCGCGAGCCGGTCACCGATGCCGCGCAGGGCGAGCGCGACGTTGGCTCGGTCCCGGTCCAGACCCGCGGTCAGCAGCAGGGGATCACCGGCCGGCCGTACGACGCTGAACAGCATCTGGTGGCGGCGCCGACTGGTGAGCACCACGCTCTCCAGCTCCCCCTCGGCGCCGGCCGCGCCGAGACGCTCGGCGATCAGGGTGGCGAACTCGCTGCTCTGCGTGCCGTCCCCGGCCTCGACGACGTCACCGGCGGCGCCGTACACCAGCCCGGTCACCGCGTCGACGAGGGCGACACCCGTGACCCCGGGAGAGTCGAGCAGCCGTTCCAGGGAGGACTGGAGAGCCGTCACGTTTTCCCCCATTGGCCCCCCAAGCCCATACCCCACGCATTAGTTTGAACGTCAAGTTTCGGCACGCACGCCAAATTTGGCGCGAAGTGACGCACATGTCGCTTGGGTTCGATCGTAGTTGGCCAGGCATCGACCGGTCAGCAGCACGGAAGAATTGAGGTAACCGGTGAACATCGAGACCGCGCTCAAGGAAGCCATGACCCTGGACGGCGCGATCGGCGCCGCCATCGTCGACTATGAAAGCGGCATGGCCCTCGGCACCCTCGGCGGGGGCCAGGGCCTGGACCTGGAACTCGCGGCGGCGGGCAACACCGAGGTGGTGCGCGCCAAGATGCGCACCCTGGCCTCGCTGGACATGGACGACGTGATCGAGGACATCCTGATCACGCTGGGCAAGCAGTACCACCTGATCCGCCCGCTGAGCAGCAGCAAGGGGGCGCTGTTCTTCTACGTCGCCCTGGACCGGACGCGCAGCAACCTGGCGCTCGCCCGGCACGGGCTGAGGCGGATCGAGAACGGTCTGGAGATCTGACCGGACGCGCACGGCACGACCGGGGGCGGTCGCCCGGTGGCGCTCAGGACTCCTGGGGCGTCGCCGGCGCGGCCGCCACGTCGCGCTCGGGCACGGTCTGCCCGGAGCGGATCAGCTCGATCCGCCCCATCACCTTGGACCGCAGGTCGGTCGGCACGTCGTCATGCCCGCAGCAGCGCTTGACGAGCTTCTTCACGGCCTCTTCCAGGCCGTACTTCTCCAGACACGGCGAGCACTCCTTGAAGTGCTGCTTGAACTTGTCGCGATCGACTTCCGGCATCTCACTGTCGAGGAACTCATACAAATGATCGAGTACCTCGCTGCAGTCCGTCTCGTGCGGCTCTCCGCAGCTCATGAGCCCGAGCCTTTCGCTTCGTCCGAGTCTCCGGCGCCGGCCGGGACCAGCCCGCGCTCACGGGCGTAGTCCTCGAGCATGCCGCGCAGTTGACGGCGGCCCCGGTGCAGCCGGGACATCACCGTACCGATGGGTGTCCCCATGATGTCCGCGATCTCCTTGTACGCAAAGCCCTCTACGTCGGCCAGGTACACGGCGATACGGAATTCCTCGGGGATCGCCTGGAGCGCTTCCTTCACGTCCGAGTCCGGCAGATGGTCGAGCGCCTGCGACTCCGCGGAGCGCAGACCCGTCGACATGTGCGACTCGGCACGGGCGAGCTGCCAGTCCTCGATCTCCTCGGCCGCGGAGCGCTGGGGTTCGCGCTGCTTCTTGCGGTAGGAGTTGATGAACGTGTTGGTGAGGATCCGGTACAGCCACGCCTTGAGGTTGGTGCCTTCGCGGAACTGGTGGAAGGACGCGTACGCCTTGGCATACGTCTCCTGCACCAGGTCCTCCGCGTCCGCCGGGTTGCGCGTCATGCGCAGGGCGGCCGAGTACATCTGGTCGAGGAATTCGAGCGCGTCCCGCTCGAAGCGCGCACTGCGCTCCGACGTCGACTCCGCGCTGACGCCCTGGCCCTCGGGCAGCTCCGCCTGGCCGTTGTCGGTCCCTGCGTCGGTCCCAGTGACCGGACCCACCTCCTCAAGATTCCGGGTGGCATCGAAACCGGTGCCACCGGAATTGGAGGATAGACGACGACCCGTCCCCGCCGCCCCTCGAATCGGGGTGGTCTTGGCCGCAGTCAGCACCGTCCAGTCCAGGTCAGCACGGTTGCTGCGGCTCGGGCATGTGGTCGAACCCATGCGGCGGACTTCCTCTCCCACGACGTCGGTGCTGGTGGTTCAGCACTTCTGTCCCGCTCAACAGAGGTCCGGTCCGCAACATTCCCGGGCCCGTCACCCCAGTGACCCGACCCACTTCACGACCGCGTCCGTGACGATCGCCACGGCCTGCTCGGGTCCGAGCTCCGCCCGCTTCGGCACGGCGAACCCGTGATCGGCGAACGGCACCTCGACCAGTTCGTACGTCCCGTCGGGAAACTCCTCCGGCCTGCCGAAGGGATCGTTTCCGCCCTGTACGACCAGGGTGGGCACCCCGGATCCCAGCAGTTCCCCGGCGCGCGACTTCTCCGGCCGGCCCGGCGGATGGAGCGGGAAGCTCAGGGCGAGGACGCCGTGGGCGCCCAGCTCGGTGGCCGTACGGCAGGCGACCCGGGCGCCGGCGCTGCGGCCCCCGGAGACCACCGGCAGCCCGAGCTTGGTCAGGGCGGGCCAGATGCCGTGCCAGCCGACGTCCAGGGTCCTGGGCGCCGGCGCCACCTTCTTGCCGGCGACCCGCCAGGGTTGCTCCACCAGGGCGACGGTCACGTCGTGCCGCGGCAGGACATGGGCGAGCGCTTGGAGGTCGCGCGCCTCGATGCCTCCGCCGGCGCCATGGCTCACGGCCAGCACGAGCCGGGCGTCCTGGGCCGGATGCCAGGTGATGCGGGCGTCCCCCGCCTCCGTAGCGATGATCTCGGTCGTCACGTCAGAACAGTGTGCCCTCTTCGGGGCCTTCCAGCTCCTTGAGCAGCTCCGGGCCGTTGTTGCGGACGTTGCTGACGGCGGTGGAGACCGGGTAGGCGCGCATCAGGCCGGGCGGCGGGGGCTGCAGCAGGGAGCGCAGGTCGTCGACGCCGGTGCGGGAGGGGTCGAGCCAGGAGTCCCAGCGGTCCGGGGTGAGCATCAGGGGCATCCGGGGGTGGATCTCGGCCAGGGAGTACGGGCCCTCGGCCGGGGAGCCGGCGAGCGGGGTCGTCTCCGCCTCCGTGGTGATCACCGAGCAGGTCACCCACCAGGCCTGCGGGTGGTCGTCGGGGAGCGTCTTGTCCCGCCAGAACTCGTACAGCCCGGCCATCGCGAACACCGAGCCGTCGGCCGGCAGCACGAAGTAGGGCTGCTTGCGCGGCCGCTTCTTCCTGCCCTCGACCTCCAGGTCCCGCTCCTGCTTGCCGGTGACCCACTCGTAGTAGCCGTCGGCGGGGATGACGCAGCGCCGGGAGGAGAAGGCCCGCTTGTACGACGGCTTCTCGTGGATGGTCTCGGCGCGGGCGTTGATCATCCGGGCGCCGCCCTCGGGGCTCTTCGACCAGCTCGGCACCAGCCCCCACTTGAGCTTGCGCAGCTGCCGAACCGGCCGCGGCTCGTCCACGTCCTTAAGAGGGCGGTCGAGGACGGCGTAGACCTCCTTGGTGGGGGCCACGTTGTAGTCGGGCGCCAGAGTCTCCTCAGGTTCCCACTTCTCGATCTCAAAGATTCCTGCGAGATCCTCTGGCCGACGACTAGCCGCATACCTACCGCACATACGTGCCACACTGCCAGATCCGCCGAGCCCACCGGGAGTCACCGCCGAACATGGACAGCACCGCATCCTCTCTCGCGTCCCTGTGGGACCGTGTCTTCGGCACCCAGCCCGACCCCGATCTGTGGGTGGTGATCGCGACCCTTGTCGCCGCGCTCGCCGTCACCGTCCCGCACAACGTCTGGCGCATCGCGCGCAACGCCATCACCATCGCCCACGAGGGCGGCCACGGCCTGATCGCGCTGCTCACCGGCCGCACCCTCACCGGCATACGCCTGCACTCCGACACCAGCGGCCTCACCGTCAGCCGCGGCAAACCGCACGGCCTCGGCATGATCCTCACCGCGGCCGCCGGCTACACCGCTCCCCCGCTGCTCGGCCTCGGCGGCGCGGCCCTGCTCGCGGCAGGCCACATCACGCTGCTGCTGTGGCTGGCGACGGCCCTGCTGCTGGCCATGCTGGTGATGATCCGCAACGCGTACGGGGCCCTCACCGTGGTGCTGACCGGGGGCGCGTTCCTCCTGGTGTCGTGGCTCGCGGGACCCCAGGTGCAGGCGGCGTTCGCCTACGCGGTGGTCTGGTTCCTACTGGTGGGCGGGGTGCGCCCGGCCTTCGAGCTGCAGGCCAAGCGGATGCGCGGCGGCGCGGGCGACTCGGACGCGGACCAGCTGTCCCGGCTGACGCACGTACCGGCGGGGCTTTGGTTGTTCCTGTTCCACGCGGTGTCGCTGTGCTCGCTCATCGGCGGCGGCCGGTGGCTGCTGGAGGTGTGACGGAGCGTCGACGACGCCGGACCTGCGCGGCGGGCGGTGCCACCCCCTCCTTATAAAGTGAACCCATGGCCCACAACCCCGCCGAGCACACCGCCCTCTGGCCCGCCCCCCACGCGAGCGGAGCCGTCGACGCGACGGTCCACGTACCGGGGTCCAAGTCCGTCACCAACCGTGCCCTCGTCCTCGCGGCCCTGGCGAGCGAACCCGGCTGGCTGCGCCGCCCCCTGCGCTCCCGCGACACCCTGCTGATGCTGGGCGCGCTGCGCGCGATGGGCGTCGACATCGAGGAGGGCGTCGGCCCGGACGGCACCGGCGAGACCTGGCGCGTGCTCCCGACCGGCCTGCACGGCCCGGCGACGGTCGACGTCGGCAACGCCGGCACGGTGATGCGCTTCCTGCCGCCGGTCGCCGCGCTCGCCGACGGCCCCATCCGCTTCGACGGCGACCCGCGGTCGTACGAGCGCCCTCTGCACGGCGTGATCGACGCGCTGCGCGTCCTCGGCGCCCGGATCGACGACGACGGCCGGGGCGCGCTGCCGCTGACCGTGCACGGCGGGGGCGCCCTCGACGGCGGCCCCGTGGAGATCGACGCCTCCTCCTCGTCCCAGTTCGTCTCGGCCCTGCTGCTGTCCGGCCCGCGCTTCAACCAGGGCGTCGAGGTCCGGCACGTCGGTTCCCCGCTGCCGTCGATGCCGCACATCCGGATGACCGTCGACATGCTGCGCACGGTCGGCGCCCAGGTCGACACCCCGGAGTCGGGCGGCGAGCCGAACGTGTGGCGGGTGACGCCGGGCGCGCTGCTGGGCCGGGACCTGACGATCGAGCCGGACCTGTCCAACGCCCAGCCGTTCCTGGCCGCCGCGCTGGTCACCGGCGGCAGGGTCGTCATCCCGGACTGGCCCTCCCGCACCACCCAGCCAGGTGACCGGCTGCGCGAGATCTTCACCGAAATGGGCGGTTCCTGCCAACTCCTCGACTACGGGCTGGTGTTCACCGGTTCGGGTGGCATCCACGGTATCGATGTGGACCTGAGCGAGGTCGGCGAGCTGACCCCCGGCGTCGCGGCGGTCGCGGCGCTCGCGGACTCCCCCTCGACCCTGCGGGGCGTGGCCCATCTGCGGCTGCACGAGACGGACCGGCTGGCCGCGCTCACCAAGGAGATCAACGAACTCGGCGGTGACGTCACCGAGACCGCCGACGGCCTGCACATCCGCCCCCGCCCGCTGCACGGCGGGACCTTCCACACCTACGAGGACCACCGCATGGCGACGGCCGGCGCGATCATCGGCCTCGCGGTGGAGGGCGTACGGATCGAGAACGTGGCGACGACGGCGAAGACACTGCCGGACTTCCCCGAGCTGTGGACCGGGATGCTCGCGGCCTAGGCAGCGAGGACAGTCATGCGCCGCTACGGCAAGCACACCGACGAGGACGACATCCGCAGCCGCCCGAACCGCAAGGGCACCCGACCCCGCACCAACATCCGCCCCGCGCACGAGGACGCGGCCGAGGGCATGGTGCTCACCGTCGACCGGGGACGGCTGACCGTCCTCATGGACGACCGGATCGTCATGGCGATGAAAGCCCGCGAACTGGGCCGCAAGGCGGCGATCGTGGGCGACCGGGTGGCCCTCGTCGGCGACCTGTCCGGCAAGAAGGACACCCTGGCCCGCATCGTCCGCATCGAGGAGCGCAGCTCGGTGCTGCGGCGGACGGCCGACGACGACGACCCGTACGAGCGTGTGGTGGTGGCGAACGCCGACCAGCTAGCCATCGTCACGGCCCTCGCCGATCCCGAACCCCGTCCGCGCCTCATCGACCGCTGCCTGGTCGCGGCCTACGACGGCGGCCTGGACCCCCTGCTGGTCCTGACCAAGTCGGACCTCGCCCCGCCCGACAAGCTCCTGGAGCTGTACGGCGACCTCGACATCCCCTACGTGGTCACCAGCCGCGAGGAACTGGAGAACGGCGGCGCGGCGGACCGAGTGCGCGAGCAGCTGGACGGCAAGATCACGGCGTTCGTGGGCCACTCGGGCGTGGGCAAGACGACGTTGGTCAACGCGCTGGTCCCGGAGGACCGCAGACGTCTGACGGGCCATGTCAACGCGGTGACAGGCCGCGGCAGGCACACCACCACCTCGGCGCTGGCCCTCCCCCTCGCCGGGGACGACGGCTGGGTGATCGACACCCCGGGCGTGCGGTCGTTCGGCCTCGCGCACATCGATCCGTCCCGGGTCATCCACGCCTTCCCGGACCTCGAACCCGGCACGGTGGACTGCCCGCGCGCGTGCAGCCACGACGAACCCGACTGCGCGCTGGACGCATGGGTCGCCGAGGGTCACGCCGATCCCGCGCGCCTCTACTCCCTCCGCCGGCTGCTGGCGACCCGCGAGCGCAAGGAAGGCGACTGACCACCGCGTTGTTTGGCCGTAGGTCAGCTCGGTAAGTGCATAATCGCACCGAGCTGGACATACGGGAGGACAGCACATGGCGTGGCTGCTGGTCATCGTGGCCGGGATACTCGAGACCGGCTTCGCCGTGTGCCTCAAGCTCTCCCACGGATTCACCCGGCTCTGGCCCACGATCGCGTTCTGCTGCTTCGCCCTCGGCAGCTTCGGCCTGCTCACCCTCTCCCTGAAGAAACTCGACGTCGGCCCCGCCTACGCCGTGTGGACCGGGATCGGCGCGGCGGGCACGGCGATCTACGGCATGATCTTCCTCGGCGACCTGGTCTCCACCCTCAAGATCGTCTCGATCAGCTTCGTCATCATCGGCGTGATTGGGCTCCAGCTCTCAGGATCGGCGCACTAGCCCACCCACCGCCGCGTCGGCCGCACCACGCACCGCCCGCCCACGACTCCCTCCCGACTCACTGACCGGACGGCTTCACCGCGGGGCGGACGCGGCAGGGGCCACGGAGGCACACCTGGACCGCCCGACCGAGCAAGTCCCACGGGAGCGCCCACCTCGACGCCAGACCAGCCGAGGCCCACGGGGAGCGCCCACCAAGACGCCAGACCAGCCGAGGCCCACGGGAGTGCCCACCTCGACGCCAGACCAGCCGAGGCCCACCGGACTGCCCACCACAGACGCCAGACCAGCCGAGGCCCACCGGACTGCCCACCACAGACGCCAGACCAGCCGAGGCCCACCGAAGTGCCCACCTCGACGCCAGACCAGGCACGACCGACCCGGCTGTGTATCCAGCCCGCCCGACCAGGCACGACCTACCCGACCGCGCGGCGAACCGCCTGACCAAGCACCACCCGAGCGACTGCGCAGCTGAATTGCCCGACCAGGCACGACCTAGCCGACCGCGCAGCTAAACCGCCCGGCCACGCAGAACCCACCGGAGCACGCATCCAGCACGCCCGACCAAGCACCACCCACCCGACCGCGCATCCAGCACCCCCGACCAAGCACCACCCACCCGACGCGCAGCTCGCCCCCCTGGCCGCGCAGAATCCACCGGAGTGCGCATCCAGCACGCCTGACCAGGCATGACCCACCCGACTGCGCGGCTGGACTGTCTGGCGGGGCACGCCCGGCGCAGCGTGGCGGCTAGACCGCCTGCCGGGGTAGGGCCGTGCGGACCAGGTCCGCGACGTTGCCCTCGCTCGGCGGGGCCGCGACGCAGGACAAGGCGAGACGGACGACGAGTTCGCAGGAGCGGGCCAGTTCGGCCGTGTCCGGCTTGGCCGCGCCGGGTCCCGCCAGCACCGCCACGGCCCGGTCGCGGACCATCGCCACGAAGTCGCCGGGTGACGGTAACGGACCGTCCGCCCGGCGCTGCGCCGGCACGGCCGAGGAGGACGGCACGGCGGACAGGGTCGGCGACGGCAGCCGTTCGCTCCAGCAGCCGGTCAGCATGGCCCGTACCAGCGCGTTCTCCCGGGCCGCCGACGCCGTCCACTCGGCGGTGGCGGTGAGCCGGTCACGGGCGTCGGCGGGGGTGGCGAGGGCCCGTTCGACCCCGGCGAGATAGCCGTCCGCCTCCCTTCTGACCAGCGCCCGGGCGAGCCCCTCCTTGCTGCCGAACTCGTTGTAGAGGGTCTGCCGGGACACTCCGGCCGCCGCGGCCACGTCCACCATCCGCACAGCGGACCACGGCCGGCGCGCCAGCGCCGAGTACGCGGCGTCCAGTAGGGATTCCCGCGCTGCAGGCATCATCGCCTCCCTGGGGCGAGCGGCTCTGCGCCCAGGTTTGACGCGGACGGAAGCACTGTCAAGGGTTCGCGGACGTACGCGGGGGCGCCCTTCGGCCCGTACACCCCCGGAACAACCCGACTCCCGACTCCGCGCGCTCTCTCCCCCGAGCCCCAATCCCCGCACCGTCCGGCACCGTCCGGCACCGATCACCCGTCGGCCCCTATGGCCCCGCACCGACCACGCCGGATACCGTTCGTCACATGCCGGACTACCTCGACGACCTCCGCTTCGCCCACGTCCTCGCGGACGCCGCCGACGCGGCGACCATGGACCGTTTCAAGGCCCTCGACCTCAAGGTCGAGACGAAACCGGACATGACCCCGGTGAGCGAGGCGGACAAGGCCGCGGAGGAACTCATCCGCGGCCAGCTCCAGCGCGCCCGCCCCCGCGACGCGGTCCTCGGCGAGGAGTACGGCATCCAGGGCACCGGCCCGAGGCGCTGGGTGATCGACCCGATCGACGGCACCAAGAACTACGTACGCGGCGTCCCCGTCTGGGCCACCCTGATCTCCCTGATGGAGGCCGGCGACACCGGCTTCCAGCCCGTCGTCGGCGTCGTCTCCGCCCCCGCGCTCGGACGCCGCTGGTGGGCCGCGAAGGGCCACGGCGCCTTCTCCGGCCGCAGCCTGTCCTCGTCCTCCCGGCTGCACGTCTCGCGGGTCTCGAAGCTGACGGACGCCTCGTTCGCGTACTCCTCGCTGAGCGGCTGGGAGGATCAGGGGCGGCTGGGCGGCTTCCTGGACCTGACCCGCGAGGTGTGGCGCACGCGCGCGTACGGCGATTTCTGGCCGTACATGCTGGTCGCGGAGGGCGCGGTCGACATCTGCGCGGAGCCGGAGCTGTCCCTGTGGGACATGGCCGCCAACGCGATCATCGTGACGGAGGCCGGCGGCACCTTCACCGGCCTCGACGGCCGCCCCGGCCCACACAGCGGCAACGCGGCCGCGTCGAACGGCCTGCTGCACGACGAGTTGCTGGGGTATCTCAACCAGCGCTACTGAGGCAGACCGAAACACACAGATGAGCGCGCACGCCCTCAATCGGCCGCCCGCGCCCCCTTGTTGACCCCCGCTTTACCTGCCACTCTGAGAGTCCCCCCACTTGTGAACTTGTGAATCCCTGAACTATCGGGCACCGGGAGCCCGACGGAGACGGATTCCATCAGGAGGTGGCTCGAAACCATGCTCGTCCGCGACGCCATGAGCACGGTGGTCCTCACCATCGGCCCCGCACACACCCTCCGCCAGGCGGCCGCCCTGATGTCGGCGCGCCGCGTCGGCGCGGCCGTGGTCCTCGACCCCGACGCCGGCGGCATCGGCATCCTCACCGAACGGGACATCCTCAACGCGGTCGGCCTCGGCCAGGACCCCGACACGGAGCGCGCCCACGCCCACACCACCACCGACGTCGTCTTCGCCGCACCGTCCTGGACCCTGGAGGAGGCGGCTCGCGCCATGGCGCACGGCGGCTTCCGCCACCTCATCGTGCTGGAGCGCGGCGAGACCGTCGGCATCGTCTCGGTCCGCGACATCATCCGCTGCTGGGCGCCGGCCCGGCAGCAGATGGCCACCCTTCCCTAGACCGCCGATTAGACCCCGTCTAAAATCACACCCGTTCGCGACCTGGTCCCTTTCTGTTAGGCTGGATCGTATGAGCGACCTTCTGGAACGGCTGCGCGGACGCGGATGGCGGATGACCGCGCAGCGGCGCGTCGTGGCCGAGGTCCTCGACGGCGAGCACGTACACCTGACCGCCGACGAGGTCCACGCCAGAGCCGTCGCCAGGCTGCCCGAGATCTCCCGGGCGACCGTCTACAACACGCTCGGCGAGCTGGTCTCCCTCGGCGAGGTCCTCGAGGTCGCCACGGACAAGCGGGCCAAGCGCTACGACCCGAACGCACACCGGCCGCACCACCACCTGGTCTGCGCCCGCTGCGGCGCCATCAAGGACGTCCACCCGAGCGGCAACCCGCTCGCCGACCTCCCCGACTCCGAGCGCTTCGGCTTCACGGTCTCGGACGTCGAGGTCACCTATCGCGGCGTCTGCCCGAACTGCGCGTCCGCGTAACCGCACTTCCGAAGCCCCGGCACCGCTCTGGTGCCGGGGCTTCGTGCTGCCTACAGGCTTCCCGAATCTGACGGATCGTCATATCGTCGTCGGCACCCGTCCGTACGACACCCACACGTCCGTTCCGCACTCCGCAAGGAGACACCGTGGGAGAGCCGTATCCAAAACCGAAGCCGAAAACGGAACCGGAACCGGAACCGAGACGTGAACCGGAACCGAGACCGGCACGAGCACCGGCACCGGCACCGGCACCGAAACTCCAAGCCTCCGGCCTGACCCGCGTCTTCGGCCGGACCCCCCGCACGGTCGACGCGCTCGGCCCCCTCGATCTGTCCGTCGCCACCGGCGAGTTCGTGTGCGTCGTCGGCCCGTCCGGCTGCGGCAAGTCCACGCTGCTGCGCATCGCGGCGGGTCTGCTGCGCCCCAGCAGGGGCGAGTTGCGCATCCGGACGACGAGCCGCCGCCCCGCGGCCATGATCTTCCAGGACTACGGCATCTACGACTGGAAGAGCATCCGCGCCAACGTCCGCTTCGGCCTGGACCTCCAGCGCCTTGCGCGCCGCGAGGCCGATGCCCGCACCGACGGGTGGCTCGCCCGCATGGGCCTGGCCGACTTCGCCGACGCCTATCCGGCGACGCTCTCCGGCGGTATGCGCCAGCGCGTGGCGATCGCCCGCGCCCTGGCCGTGGAACCCGAACTCCTGCTCATGGACGAGCCTTTCGCGGCGCTGGACGCCCAGCTCCGCACCATCCTCCAGGACGAACTCCTGGAGCTGACCCAGGCGTTGCGGACCACGACCCTGTTCATCACGCACAGCCTGGAGGAGGCGCTCGTCCTCGGCGACCGCGTCCTGGTGATGTCCGCGCGCCCCGGCCGGATCATCGCCGAGCACCGCCCGCCGTTCCCGCGCCCGCGCACCGGAGAAGTGCGCGCCGCGCCGGAGTTCGCGGCCCTGAAGAGCGAACTGTGGGACCTGCTGCGCAAGGAGGCCGCACCGGCATGACGACGATCGCCCCCGGCAAGGACCCCGAGCCGGTACTGGTCCGCCGTCCGGGCCCCGGGGAACTCCACCCGGTCCGGACCCACCGCCGCCGACGAGCCCTGGAACTCTCCCTGGCCGTGGCCGTACCCGCCCTGCTGATCCTGCTGTGGCAACTGGCCGCCGCCCGGGCATGGATCGACCCCCGCGTCTACCCGGCTCCCTCCACCATCCTCTCCGACGGCTGGGACCGCGCCGCGGCCGGCGATCTGTGGCCGGACGTGTGGGCGACCCTCAGACGCGTCCTGGCCGGCTATGCGATCGGCACCGCGACGGGCTACGCGCTCGGCCTCCTGATGGGCTCGCTCTCCCTGGTCAGGGCCGCCCTGGAGCCCCTCCTCGACGCCCTCTACGTGGTCCCCAAACTCGCCCTGCTGCCCGTCTTCCTGAACATGTTCGGCCTGGGCGAGGGCCCACAGGTGGCGCTCGTGGCGACGACCGTCTTCTTCTTCGTCTGGATCTCCACGATGTCGGCCGTCATCGCGATCCCGTCGGGCCACCGGGACGCGGGCCGGGTCTTCGGCGCCTCCCCCTGGCAGATGTTCCGCCACGTCCTGCTGCCCGCCTCCCTCCCCTCGGTGCTGGTGGGCGCGCGGATCGCGGCGGGCGTGGCCGTACTGGTGATCGTCGCCTCGGAACAGATCGCCGCGACGGACGGCCTCGGTCACCTGATCTTCGACTCGCGGGCGCTGTTCCAGAACGACGTGATGTTCGTGGGCATCGTCTGCGTGGCCGTCCTGGGCGTGCTGTTCTCCGAACTGGTGCGCGTGCTGGGCCGGTTGTTGACTCCGTGGGCACCGAGGGACAGAGGAAGGGGCCAGTCATGAGCGGACGGACACCCCGTGGGTACGGCGCCGCGCTGGCGGTGGCCGCGCTGCTGGTGTCGGCGGCCTGCTCGGCGACACCGAAGGACGACACCGGGGCGGACCCGGCCGCCGGTCGCACGATCCGCCCGGTCGACGGCTGCGGTCCGTCCTCCTGGACGGACCCGGCCGACCTCTCCGCCGCCCGCGCACCGGCCCGCTGCGCACCGCGCGCTCCTGCCGCGCGCCCCCTGTCCACGACGCGAAAGCTGACGATCGCGACGGGCACACTCAGCGCGGAGTATGTGGCACCCCTCGAAGTCGCCCTGGACAAGGGCGAGTTCAAGGCGGAGGGGCTGGACGTCACCCTCAAGGTCCTGCCCACGCCGGAGGCGCTGCCCCTGCTCGCCAAGGGCGACATCGACGCGCTGTGGGCGGCTCCGGAGGCGGCCGTGATGAATGGCATCAAGGGCGGCTTCGACATCAGGTGGGTCGCCGGGAACTTCTCCCCCGACCCGAAGTCGAAGAGCGGCCTGTGGGTGCGGCTGAAGAAGGGCGAGACGGCGGCCGGGGTGAAGCTGGCCGGCCGCTCGCTGGGGACGATGATCGGCAAGGGCTCCGTGATCGCGTACCCCATGCAGAAGGCGTTGGCCGGGCACCAAGGCGGCCTCGACAGCATCCGGTACCGCCAGCTGGGCTCGGCGGACGTGCTCACGGCCCTGCAGAACGGCGGCGTGGACTCGGCATGGCTGCTGGACCCGGTCTGGCGCAAGGTCGACGGCGAGCGGGGATACGCCTTCCTGGGCGGCCAGCCGCTCGGCGAGCCCCTCGGCGGCATGCTCTACGGCCGCACACTGCTGCGGGACGACGTGGACGCCGGGATGGCCCTCCTCAGGGCCTACATCCGCACGGTGAACACATACTTCGCCTCGGACTACAAACAGAACGAGACCTTCGTCACCTACCTGGCGAAGCTGCTCAAGACCGACGAGTCCGTCCTGAGGTCCACCCCGCCCCTCCGCATGGACTGGGAGATCCGCAAGGGCACGACGAACCGCCTCCAGTCCGCGTACGTCACCCAGGGCGCCACGGAGGGCTCCGCCGTCCCCGAACCCAGGATCGTGGACCGCGCCTACTACGAGGAAGCGGTGGGCCACACGCCCTGACCGTGGGAAACGCCGAGGGGCCGGAACCCATCTCTGGATTCCGGCCCCTCGGCCATCAGTAGCGGGGACAGGATTTGAACCTGCGACCTCTGGGTTATGAGCCCAGCGAGCTACCGAGCTGCTCCACCCCGCGTCGGTGAACGCAACATTACGTCAGCGACACCAGGGGAAGCAAATCGCTTACGACCAGCGCTCTCGTCCCGGCCCCCGGCCTCATGCGGAGAGCTCCTCCCGCAACGCGTCCCGCAAGCGGGCCGCCCGCTCCGAGACCTCCCCCGGCCCCAGCGACACCGCGCGATCGGCCCACCGCTGTCCCTCCGCCAGCTCGCCCCGACGCGCGTAGACGAGGGCCAGCCGCAGCGCCGCCCGCCCGTGCCCGGCGTCAGCGGCCCGCGTCCACCACACGGCGGCCTCCGGCTCGCTCCCCTCCCGGGCCAGCAGCAGCCCCAGATTGAAGGCTCCGTTGCGCGACCCGGCCTCCGCGGCCAGCCGGTACCACCGCGCCGCCTCCACGACGTCCCCCCGAGCCGCCGCCATCATCCCGACCCGCACCTGCGCCCGCCGGTGCCCCTGGGAAGCCGCCCGCTCGTACCACTCCTCGCACTCGGTCTTCTCGTGCACCGTCTCGCCCAGCTCGTGCGCCGGCTCCGGCGGCCGCCGGGCGTCCAGCACGGTCGCCAGCCGGTACGCGGCCTCGGCGCTGCCGCCGCCGGCCGCGCACCGCAGATGCCGCTCGGCCGCCGTCTCGTCCCCGTCGCGCAGCCGAGCGATGCCGACCTGCAGCGCCGCCTCGGTGTGCCCGGCGGCCGCGGCACGCTCGTACCACCGCAGCGCGACGACGTCCTCGCCCCGCCCGGCGTACAGGATCCCCAGGTTGAACGCGGCGTCCACGCTCCCCGCCTCGGCCGCCTTGGAGAACCACGGCTCGGCACCGGCCGTGTCGCCGCCCTGCAGCAGCAGGATGGCCAGCGCGTTCGCCGCCTCCCGGTGCCCGGCGTACGCGGCCCGCCGGTACCACTGCTCGGCCTGCGCGGTCCGTCCCTGCTCGGCGCAGAGCAGCCCGAGGTTGTAGGCGCCGTTCACATCGCCGGCGTCCATCGCGGCCCGGTACCACCGCTCGGCGGTCTGCGGCTCCCCGCGCTCGGCGTGCAGCGCCCCCAGCGCGTTGGCCGCGTTGCCGTCCCCCTCCTGCGCGGCCCTGAGCCACCACACGGCGGCGCTCTCGGTGTCCCCGGCGTCACGCAGCAGGAAGCCCAGCGCGCAGGCGGCCCGCGCCTCGCCGTCCTTGGCGGAGGTCAGATACCAGCGCCCGGCCTCCTTGAGCTCGCCGCGCTTCTCCAGGATCGCCCCGAGTTGCAGCGCGGCCCGGCGGTGTCCACGCGCGGCGGCCTGGCGGTAGAACCGCTCGGCCTCCTCCAGCGGCGCGACACCGTTGTCGGCCCCGTCCTCGCCCTCGTCGACCGCTCTGCGATCGAGCACGCGCGCCAGCCGGTACGCGGCCTCCCGGTGCCCGCGCTCGGCGGCGGCCCGCATCCACTCCTCGGCCCCGCCGTCCCCGCGGTGCTCCAGCAGGTCGGCGAGCGCGTACGCCCCGAGGGGGTGGCCCTGCTCGGCGGACTGCCGCAGCCAGTACTCGGCGGCGGGCTCGTCGCCGCGCTCGCGGTGGTGGCGGCCCAGCGCGTGCGCGGCCGCGGCGGATCCGGCGACGGCGGCGATCCGCCACCAGCCGGCCGCCTCCTCGGCGTAGCCGCGCTGGTGCAGCAGGACTCCCAGGTTGTTGGCGGCGGCACGGTCGCCCGCGGCGGTGGCGGCACGCAGATGGGGCTCGGCTCCGTCGAGATCGCCGCGGCGCAGCAGCATGGCCCCGAGAACACTCATCGCCTCGACGTCGCCGGTCTCGGCGGCGAGCCGCTGACGCAGTTCCTCGGCAGCCTCTTCAGCAGCCTCCCCCGCGTCCCCCTGGGATGGCTGCACAAATCGCCCTGTCTCGAACAGAGTTGCCTTGTCCCCCATAACGTCCATCGTCGCACCACCTGCAACCTGGGTACACCTGGTATACCGCAGCCAGTGAGGTCACTTCAGCGTTTTGTCGACATGCCCACAGAGAGACAAGTCAAACACACGGCACGCGACTCCCCGAGGCGGCACGGCGGTCCCCTCCCCCGGCACATCCGTTCGCACATCACGAAGGCCCGGATCCTTTGAGGATCCGGGCCTTCGACTGCAGTAGCGGGGACAGGATTTGAACCTGCGACCTCTGGGTTATGAGCCCAGCGAGCTACCGAGCTGCTCCACCCCGCGTCGTTGTTCGGCAACCGTATCACGACGCGGGAGGGGCAGTTGATCAGCCGCCGCCCGAACTGCCGCTCGGGCTGGGACTGCTGCCGGGCTTGGCACTGCTCCCGCTCTTGTTGCCGTTGCCGCTGGTCCTGTCGGCCTGGGACTGCGCGGCCTCGGCCCGCTTGAGCGCGTCCTCGAGGTCCTTCTGCGCCTTGCCGTACGCCGTCCAGTCGTTCTTCTTCAGGGCCTCCTGGCCCGCGTCGAAGGCCTTCTGGGCGTCGTTCAGGGCCTGTTGGACCGTCGGGTTGCTGGACGTCGGCGGCGGGGTGGTCGTCCCCTGGTCCGGCGGCGAGGTCGAACTCTGCGCCCCGAAGACCTTGTTGAGGGCCTCGTCCAGGGTGTTCTCGAAGGCGGTGTTGCCTCCGTAGGTCACCAGCACCTTCCGCAGCAGCGGGTACTTCAGTCCACCACCGCGTACGTAGACCGGCTCCACATAGAGCAGTCCTCCGTCGAGGGGCACCGTCAGCAGGTTGCCGTACTCGATGTCGGAGTCGCCGCCCTTGAGGAGTCTGATCGCCGCGGCGATGTCCTGCTCGGAGTTGAACTTGCTCTGGACCTGTTTGGGTCCGTCGACGGTCGTGCTCGTCGGCAGTTTCAGGATTCTGATCTTGCCGTAGTCACTGGTACTGGCGTCGGCGTCGACCGCCATGAACGCGCTGAGGTTGTCCCGGCCGTTCGGTGTGAAGGTCGTCGTCAGCGAGAACGCCTGCGCGGGCTGCCCGGGCATCTTCATGCTCAGGTAGTACGGCGGCACCGCGTTGCCCGACTTGTTGGTCGGGTCGTCCGGCACCTGCCACACCTCGCTGCCGGTGAGGAAGGTCTGCGCGTCGGTGACGTGGTAGCGGGTGAGCAGCTCGCGCTGGACCTTGAACAGGTCCTGCGGGTAGCGGAAGTGGGCCTGCAGATCGGGCGAGATGTCCGCCTTCGGCTCCACCGTGCCCGGGAACGCCTTCATCCAGGTCTTCAGGACGGGGTCCTCGGTGTCCCACTGGTAGAGCTTGACCTCACCGGTGTACGCGTCGACGGTCGCCTTCACCGAGTTGCGGATGTAGTTGACCTGGTTCTGCTGGGCCACCACCGCGCGGTTGTTGTTGGTCGCGGTCAGCGAGTCGGCCGTCGTGTCGCCCAAGGTCGTACGGGAGGCGTACGGATAGCCGTTGGTCGTCGTGTAGGCGTCGACGATCCACTGGATGCGGCCGCCCACCACCGCCGGATAGGCGTCGCCGTCGATGGTCAGCCAGGGCGCCACCGCCTCGACGCGCTCCTTGGGTGTGCGGTTGTAGAGGATCCGCGAACCCTTGCCGATCGCGCCCGAGTAGAAGATCTGCGGCTCGTTGAACGCCACCGCGTAGGCGGCCCGGTTGACCGGGTTGTCGAGGTTGACCCCGCTCTTGCCCTTGTAGCTGGTGGTCTTCTCGCCGCTGTCGTCGGAGTAGTCGATCTCCTTCTGGGGACCGCCGACGATCGAGTACGTGGTGGTCTTCTCGCCGTAGTAGATCTGCTGCTTGTACTCGCCCAGGTCACCCGTGGACGGCAGATCGGACTCGGTGAAGACGGGCTGGCCGTCCTCGACCTCGGTGCCCTTGGCCGCGACCACGCCGTAGCCATGGGTGTAACGGAAGTGGTCGTTGATCCAGTTGTTCTTCGGGATGCCGTTGAGGTTCAGCTCCCGCAGACCGATGACGGTGTCCTGCTCCTTGCCGTCCTTGCTGTACCGGTCGACGTCCAGATTGTTCGGGAACGCGTAGTAGTTCCTGATCTGCTGGAGCTGCTGGAAGGTCGGCGAGACGATGTTCGGGTCCAGGATGCGGATGCTCGCCGTGGAGTCGACGTCGTCGCGCAGCTTGGTCTTGTCCTTGGTGGTGCTCGTCCCCGAGTACTCGGTCACCTTGGTGTCGTCGATGCCGTACGCCTCGCGGGTCGCCTTGAGGTTCTTCTGGACGTACGGCGCTTCCTTGGCCTGCTCGTTGGGCTGGACCTGGAACTTCTGCACGATCGCCGGGTACAGGCCGCCGATCAGGATCGCCGAGAGCACCATCAGCCCGAAACCGATCACGGGCAGCTGCCAGGTGCGCCGCCACAGGGTGGCGAAGAACAGCACCGCGCAGATGACGGCGATGCAGAACAGGATCGTCTTCGCCGGCAGATAGGCGTTGGCGTCGACGTACCTGAGGCCGGTCCAGTTGCCGGTCGCCTTGAAGTCACTGGACTTGACCGCGAGACCGTACCGGTCGAGCCAGTACGCGACCGCCTTCAGCGCGACGAAGATGCCGAGCAGCACGGAGAGATGACCGGTCGCGGCGGCGGTGGCGCGCGCGCCCGGGGAGGTGATCCTCAGGCCGCCGTACAGGTAGTGCGTGAGCGCGGCGGCGATCAGGGAGAGGATCGCGGCGGCGAAGCCGAAACCGAGCAGGAACCGGTACCAGGGCAGGTCGAAGGCGTAGAAGGAGACGTCGAGATGGAACTGGGGGTCCTTCTGGTGGAAGGGCACGCCGTTGACCCACATCAGCCAGGTCTGCCACTGACTGGAGGCGGAGGCACCGGCGATCAGGCCGACCAGCGCGGTGATCCCGAGCAGCAGCCACTTCTTGTACGGCGCGATGCCCATCCGGTAGCGGTCCAGGCTCTGCTGCTCCATGGACATGGCACTCAGCGGGGGCCGCAGCCGGTGCGCGAGCCAGATGTTGACGCCGACCGCGAGGGCCATCAGCACACCGAAGACGAAGAACAGGCCGATCTTCGTCCACAGCGTGGTGGTGAAGACGGACGAGTACTTCACCGAGCGGTACCAGAGCCAGTCCGTCCAGAAGCCCGCGAACATGGTGAAGGCCATGCCGAGAACGGCGAGCACGCCCAGTGTCATGAGCAGGGTCCGGACTCGCCGGGACGGGCGGCCCACTCTGATCCGTGGCCCCGTCGGGCCTCCGCCGCGGTCCGGCATCTGGAAAGCCAAGGTGCGCACCTCGAAGTCGCTGTCGGTTCGTCAGGCCCCCGCGTGTTCGTGAGCCCCTCCGTGGCCCCCCGTGATCGCGGGCCCACACCTATGCAACTTACTCACCGTTTACTCGGTTCCCGATTCCGGCCATGAACGAGGCAGGATTGTGACCATGTCCAACACCCCCATGGCGGCGAGCCCGCTCACCCGGGCCGTGCTCGAGATCGACGAGTACGCCTCCGGCCTCGGCTGGGACCAGCCCGCCCGCCTCTTCGCCCTCGTAGACACCGCTCGGCTGCGGGCCGAGGAACCGGCTCTCGCCGCCCAGCTCGGCCTGGACGACGAGCCGGAGTCCTCGGGTCTCACGCCCATCGAGCAGGACGAGATCCCGGCGAACAGCCCGCTGGACGAGTTCCTCGCCACCATCGCCTGGCCCGACGCGGTGGCCGGCTGCGCGCTCACGGTGGAGCGGCTGATGCTGCCGCCGTCCGCCGAGGCGTCCGTCCCGGAAGGCCTGGACGACAGCAAGCTCGCCCGCTGGGTCGCCGAGCACCCGGACCGGCAGGAGGTCCGGATGACGGTGGCGGTCCTGCGCGACGGCGCCCGCGAGTCGGCCCTCAGGCTGCGCGAGAAGGACGCGCCGACGGAGGTCCTCACGG
The DNA here is from genome assembly GCF_040630525.1 of Streptomyces sp. NPDC005799. Taxonomy (NCBI): domain Bacteria; kingdom Bacillati; phylum Actinomycetota; class Actinomycetes; order Kitasatosporales; family Streptomycetaceae; genus Streptomyces; species Streptomyces sp. NPDC005799. The sequence continues at coordinate 8,032 of NZ_JBEXXQ010000027.1, read as the reverse complement.
GCTCCGGCCTCGTTCCCGGCCTCGCCGAGGCCCTGGCGGCGACCTTCGAGGACTGATCCTCTTCGGGTACGACGACGGGGGCGCTCCTGCTGTGCGAGGGCGCCCCCGTCGTCGTACCGGACCCGGTTGTCAGCCCTTGGTCGTGCACTTCGGCAGGGCGGCGGTGTCACCGCTGCGGATGTCCTTCAGGGCGCCGAGGGCGTCCGCGATGGTGTGCACCTTGACGAGCCTGAGCCCGCCGGGGGTGTCCTTGGCCGCGGCGGCGCAGTTCTCGGCCGGGGTCAGGAAGTACTGGGCGCCCTTGTCGCGCGCGCCGACGGTCTTCATTTCGATGCCGCCGATCGGGCCGACCTTGCCGGTGTCGTCGATCGTGCCGGTGCCGGCCACGAACTTGCCGCCGGTGAGGTCGCCCGGGGTGAGCTTGTCGTAGATGCCGAGGGCGAACATCAGGCCGGCGCTGGGGCCGCCGACATCGGCGAGCTTGATGTCGATCGAGAACGGGAAGGTGTGGTCGGTCCCCGCCGAGATCCCCACGATGGCCCGCTTGGGGTCGCTGTCGTCCGAGGTGGCCGTCTTGATCGTGATGTCCTCGGTACTGGTCGCCGTCTTGTTCGCCTTCTCGGCGGCGGCCTGGTCCTTCGCGGGCACCACCGTGAAGACGACGTTCTGGCCCGGCTGGTGTTTGGTCACCAGCTTGGCCACGTCCGTGGGCTGCTTGACGGCGGTGCCGTCCACGGCCTTGATGACGTCACCGGCGTGCAGTCGGCCCTCGGCCGGCGAGTCCTTCACCACGGTCGAGACGATCACCCAGGACCTCACCGGGATGTTCAGCTCCTTCAGGGCGGCGACCTTGGCGCTCTCCTGGGACTGGCTGAACTCCTCGGCGTTCTCCTGGGTCGACTGCTGCTCGGTCTTGCCGTTCGGGTAGAGCGTGTCGTGCGGCACGACCTTGTAGTCGTGCGCGAGCCATCCGTAGACGGCCTCGACGAGGTTCATCTTGTAGTCGGCGCTGGTGACCCGCACCGTGGTCATGTTCAGATGCCCGCTCGCCGCGTAGGTCTTGTGCCCGGCGATCTGCAGCACCGGCTCGCCGTCGTGGTCCCCCAGCGTGTTCACGGTGGGCCCGGGGGACATCTCCGAGTAGGGCACGGGGATGAAGACTCCCGCGCACAGGAGCGCGATCAGCATCAGGGTGGAGGCGAGCATCGTCGCGGTGCGGCGTGGCATGCCAAGACAGTACGGGACGGCGCTGTCAGCGCACCGTCAGCCCCACCTCTGTCATGTACCGGAGTGGGACTTCTCCATGGCCTCGCGGAAGCGCGCGTACCCGTCGAGCTCGGGCCCGTCGCCGCGCACCTTCCGGGTCCGGGTGGCCCAGCTGCCCCACAGACCGGCGACGATCCCGGCCATCAGCGGAATCAACAACCAGACGAGCGCTCCCATGCCGACCTCCCAACCCCGGTGAGCGACCGCAAGAACTGACTGATCAGCAGATTAACCATCCGCACTGACAACGCTCACGGCAGGGGTGTGGTTACGCAACCGGAGGACCGGCGAAGGGGGTTCGGCGGACGCCGAAGAGACTCAGCAGGCCACGAAGGGAGTCAGCAGGCACCGACCCGCCCTCCCGTCACCCGACCACCACCCCTCACCGACGGCGCTACGCGCCGACCCGTCCTCCCGTCACCCGACCACCACCCCTCACCGACGGCGCTACGCGCCGACCCATTCGTCTGTGCCGTCGGAGAAGGTCTGGTGCTTCCAGATCGGCACCTCGTGCTTGAGATCGTCGATCAGCTTGCGGCAGGCGTCGAAGGCCTCGCCCCGGTGCGGGCACGAGACGGCGACGACGACGGCGAGGTCACCCACCCGGAGGTCACCGACCCGGTGCACGGCGGCCAGCGCCCGCACCGGATACTCCGCGACGACCTTCTCGGCGATCCGCCGCATCTCGGCCTCGGCGCTCGGGTGACACGAATAACCGAGCCGGTCGACGTCGGCGCCCCCGTCGTGGTTCCGCACGGTCCCCACGAACAGCGCCGTACCACCGGCGGCGTCGTCACCGACGGCCCGGAAGACCTCGTCGACGGAGAGCGGGGTCTCCCGGATGCCGATGAGCTTGACGGGGTCGCCCGCGGCCCGCTCACCGGGATGGTCGTATGTGGGTGCCATACGTCCATCGTGCCTCACGCGTGTGACAGCGAGGAATACGACGATCACCAGGCACACGCGCGTGCCCTCTCGGAGCCTCCTACAGCCCCGGGACCCGGCTCAGATCCGCCGCCGCGCCTTGCGGGCCCGCCGCACGACCGCCGCCGCGCCCAGCAGGGCCACCGTCGCGCCCGCGGCGCCCGCCGCCGTCGCGTCCTTGCGGCCGAGCCGCCGTCCGGCGACCGTGTGCCGGCCGGAGACCTCCTCCAGCAGCTCCGCGAGCACCTCCTCGTTGGTCCACTGCGGCCGCCACCCGGCGTCGTGCAGCCGGCTCCCGCTCACCACCCACGGGTACATCGTGTAGGCCAGATCCCCCGCCGGGGACGGCGTCAGCCCGATCCGGTGCAGCCGGGCCGCGGCGCCCAGCGCCACCGCGGAGGGCAGCTCCATCCGCCGGATCCCGCTGAGCTCCTCGACCTCCTCCTGCTCCAGCCACCCGTCGCACCCCACGGCGAGTTCCCCGTCCACCTTCTCCAGGACGGCGTACTCCAGGGCGCCGCACAGGTCCTCGACGTGGCAGAACTGCCACGCGGGCCGCGACCCGGCGACGACGAGCAGCCGCGGCGACTCGAAGTACCGCGTCAACGCGGTGTCGGTCCCGCCCACCAGCACCGCGGGCCGCACCACGGTGACATTGAGCCCGGGATGCGCGCGTGGCGCGCGACGCGCGAGCCGCTCGATCTCCAGGAGGTCGCCCACACCGGTGGCCTCGGCGGTGGCGCGCAGCTCCGCGTCCTCCGACAGCGGCAGCTCGTTGTCCTCCAGCGCGCCGTAGACCATCGCAGAGGTGCACAGCACGACCCGGTGGACACCGGCCGCCGCGGCGGCGGTGAGCACGGTCTGCGTCCCCCGGACGTTGTACGCCGTCCGGGCGGCGGGATCGCTCTCCAGGTCCAGGTCGAGCGCCAGATGCACCACGGCGTCCGCGCCGCGCAGCTTGTCCGCGATGGCCGGGTCCCGCACGTCCAGGATGTGCCACTGCGCCGCCGCGCACTCGCCGCGCCGCTCGTCGATGGCGACGACCTGCTTGATCTCCTCCGACGCGGCGAGCCGCTCCGTGAGCAGCGCCCCGATACCGGACGCGGCACCGGTGACCGCGACGACGGGTCCGCGTACGGTTGGCGGGGCTGACTCGTTTCGCGCTGCGCGAACCTGCGGATCTGGGGAACTCACCGGGCGTCTCCAGCGGTTGTCTTCAGTACGAACGCGCATGAGGCGTCCGTACCAGGTGGCATCCATCCTGCCGCAGGCCAAGAGTCGGCGAAGCACCGAGGCCCGAACCGCCCATGGTGTCTACGCTGGGTGGTGTTATCGGGCAGTCGTGCCGTCGGAGACAACCGGCGGCCTTACCAGCCGAGGAATCCCGTGAGTGACACCCCATTCGGATTCGGCCTTCCGCCGGAGGAGCCGGAAGACGGCGACGAGGGCAAGAAGAAGGACCAGGAGAGCGGCGGTGGTCAGGGCCCGGCCAACCCGTTCGGTTTCGGCGGGCTGCCCGGCGCCGGGGGCTTTGGCGGCCCCGGTGCGGACAATCCGCTCGCTGCCATGTTCGGTTCGCTGAACCCCACCGACCTGGGCGCCGCCTTCCAGCAGCTGGGCCAGATGCTCTCGTACGAGGGCGGCCCGGTGAACTGGGACATGGCCAAGCAGATCGCCCGCCAGACCGTCTCCCAGGGCACCGCGGACGGCGTGAAGGACACGAGCGTCGGCCCCGCCGAGCGTAACGCCGTCCAGGAGGCCGTCCGTCTCGCCGACCTGTGGCTGGACGACGCGACGTCCCTGCCGTCCGGCGCCGGCACCGCGGTGGCCTGGTCCCGCGCGGAGTGGGTCGAGGCGACCCTGCCGGCCTGGAAGGAGCTCGTCGATCCGGTCGCGGAGCGCGTGGGCGCGGCCATGGGCGACGTCCTGCCGGAGGAGATGCAGGCCATGGCCGGCCCGCTGATCGGCATGATGCGCTCGATGGGCGGCGCCATGTTCGGCACGCAGATCGGGCAGGCCGTCGGCGTGCTCGCGGGCGAGGTCGTCGGCTCCACCGATGTCGGCCTGCCGCTCGGCCCGGCCGGCAAGGCGGCCCTGCTGCCGGTGAACATCGAGTCGTTCGGCAAGGACCTGGGCGTGCCCAAGGAGGAGGTGCGGCTGTATCTCGCCCTGCGCGAGGCCGCCCACCAGCGCCTCTTCGCGCACGTGCCGTGGCTGCGCGGACACCTGTTCGGCGCCGTCGACGGGTACGCGCGCGGCATCAAGGTCGACACGGCCAAGCTCGAGGACGTGGTCGGCCAGTTCGACCCGCAGAACCCGGAGCAGCTGCAGGACGCCCTCCAGCAGGGAATGTTCCAGCCGGAGGACACGCCCGAGCAGAAGGCGGCCCTGGCCCGTCTGGAGACGGCTCTGGCGCTCGTCGAGGGCTGGGTGGACGCGGTGGTGCACGCGGCCGCGAAACCGCGTCTGTCGTCCGCCGACGCGCTGCGTGAGACCCTGCGCCGCCGCCGTGCGACGGGCGGCCCGGCCGAGCAGACGTTCGCCACGCTGATCGGCCTGGAGCTGCGTCCGCGCCGGCTGCGGGACGCCTCCCGTCTGTGGGCCTCACTCACGGACGCGCGTGGGGTGGACGGCCGCGACGCCCTGTGGTCGCACCCGGACATGCTGCCCACGGCGTCCGACCTGGACGACCCGGACGGCTTCGTCCACCGCGAGCAGCTGGACTTCTCCGAGCTGGACAAGATGCTGGGCGAGGCGGCGGACGGCTCCGCCGGGAAGCCGGACCTGAAGAAGGACGACGACTCCGAGTGAGCCTGTACGACGACGCGGTCCTCGTCCTGAAGGGGTACGAGGACCAGGAAGAGCTGTGCCAGGCCTATCTGGATCATCTGGCGGCCCACCCGGACGGCCTGTGGAAGGCGTGCCACGCGGGTCACATCACGGCGAGCGCCCTGGTGATCGACCCCTCGCGCGAGCGCGTCCTGCTGACGCTGCACCGCAAGCTGCGGATGTGGCTGCAGATGGGCGGCCACTGCGAGCCGCAGGACGCGTCGCTGGAGGCGGCGGCCCTGCGGGAAGCGACGGAGGAGTCCGGTGTCACCGGGCTGACGCTGCTGCCGGGCGGCCCGGTCCGCCTGGACCGGCACCCCATCCCGGCGCCGTGTCACTGGCACTTCGACGTGCAGTACGCCGTCCTGGCACCGCCGGAGGCGGACGTCACGATCAGCGACGAGTCGCTGGACGTCAGATGGTTCCCGTACGGCGAGGTCGCGGACGTCGCCGACGAGTCCGTCGTACGTCTGCTCGAGGCGACGCGCGCCAGGCTGTGAACGTGTAAAGGGCGCCCGCAATGGCGGGCGCCCCTTACGTCTGCTTCCTGGACGCTCAGCTCCAGACGTTCCCCTGGTTCTGCGCGCGCACCCCGTGCTGCCCCATGCCGTACTGCGCGGCGAGGCCCTGCCCGATGTGCGCGTTCTGCGGCGGCAGCAACTCGCTCGGCTGGACCAGCGCGAAGCCGCTGCCCATGAAGCTGAGCTCCCAGCCCTCACCGGTGTTGCCTCGGCGCCGCCACACCCCGGAGGAGTGCGTCTGGGCCTGCATCTGCACCCGCAGCCCGGTCGACCAGGCGACGATGGCGTCGGCGTCGCAGTTGACGTACTTGTCGGGCGTCACCTGCATCATCAGGGGCGCCCCCGAGGTCATCAGGGCGACCTTGCCGCGGCCGGTGATGTTCAGCTGGTACTTCCCCGAGCCGGAGATGCCGTAGAGGCTGTCGACGGCGATGACCTCGTGGTGCAGCGAGGAGTCCATCGCGAGGACGTAGCCGCTGTCGACGGTGAGACCGTCCTGATCGACGTCCACCACATGGATGTGCTGGGCGAGGTTGGCGAAGTACACCGTGCCCTGCCCGTGGCAGCGCATCAGGCTCAGGCCCTCGCCGGTGTAGGCACGCGCGCGTGCCTGCTGGTTGCTCTGGTACTCGGCGTCGAACTCGACGAGCCCCTGGTAGGCGACCATGGTGCCCTTGCGGGCCAGGATGTCGTCGTGGCCCTGCAGGGCGACGCGCAGCAGCTGCTTGTTCTGCAGGCTGTAGCGCTCCTGGGACTGCGAGTCGTTGAAGGCGAAAAGCGGACTCTGCATGGCGTTTCTGGCTCCCCCTCAGCCCCGGAACCGCAGGCGGTCGGTGCTGTCCTCACTGGGCTGGACGACGACGATGCCCTGACCGGAGAAGGCCATCTGGTAGGCCTCGCCGCTGCCGCGGCCGATCAGTGACTGCGCCTTGAAGCTGCGCTTGCCCTTCACCTTGAGGTTCGGGGACCAGGCGACGAGCGCGTCCGGGTCGACGTATGTCTCGTCCTCGCCGCCGCCGCAGTCGACGACGATCGGCTTGCCCCGGGAGGTCAGCGCGACCCAGCCCTGCCCGGAGATCTTGGTGTTCCACAGGCCCTGCCCGGCGAACTTCGCGAGCCCCTTGACCCGCTCCACGCCCCAGGTGAGGTGGGCGTCGAAGGCGAGGAGGTTGGTGGCGTTGACGGAGATGCCGTCACCGCCCAGGTTGATGACGACGACGTTTGCCCCGTAGTCGGCGAGGTAGAGCAGCCCGTCGCCGGAGCACTTCATCAGGGGCGCGCCCTCGCCGGTGATCCAGTCCCGGGCGATCTGGCGCACGGCCGGCGGGTTGGGCTCGTACTGGATGAAGCCCTCGTAGGCGATCATCGAGCCCACGCGCGCGAAGAGGTCCTGTCCGGTCTGCATGGCGACCTTGAGCATGTGGTCGCCGTGGGTGTCCATACGGGTGGTGACGGGTGCGGGGGCGAAGCCCGCGAGCGGCTGGTTCATGACGGGCTCCCTCAGACCTCGTACGGCTGGACGACGATGAAGTTGCCGGGAGCGCCCCGGAACTGCAGGTTGACGCTCTCCCCGGTGTCGCCCGGATAGGCGTTGCGCCGCATCCGGACCTGGCTGGAGACGATCACCTGGGCGGCGGCCGACCAGGCGACCACGGCGTTGGCGTCGGCGAACGTGGTCGGCGTGACCGGCAGCGCCACGGGCGTGCCGTGCGTCTTGACCACGAGCGTGCCCGTGCCCTGGAACTGCATCGTGAACAGCGCGCCCCCGGGGATGCCGTGTCCCTCGATCCGGCGGACCTCGTACTGGAGGCCCTCGTCGAAGGCGAGGACGTTCTCGGCGGACACGCAGATCGCGTCGCCCTGGAGTTCGACGGGGTGCAGATAGGTGGCCTGCTCGGCGAGGAACACCTGCCCCTGGCCGGTGCAGCGCATCAGCTGCATCTCCTGGCCGGTCGCGTTGCCCACCACCCGGCCCATGATGCCGGCGCCCTTGTAGGCGAAGTCGACCTTGCCCTGGTAGAGCACCATGCTGCCCTGACGCGCGAGCACTGGCTGGCCGCCGACGCCGAGGTCGACACGGACCAGCTTGCTGTTCTGCAGGGTCCAGCGCTGCCCGGTGGGCGTCTCCTTGAACATCTGCAGCGCGGCCCCGACACCGGCACCACCCTGGGGAGCGCCCTGCGGGACGCCGTACGCCTGCTGTCCAGGGACCTGCCCGAAGGGCGGCTGCTGTCCGTAACCGGGGGGCGGGGTCGGCTGGCCGTACCCCGGAGGCGGGGTCGGCTGGCCGTAACCGGGCGGCGGGGCGGGGGCCTGGGGAGCTTGGGGCTGGCCGTAGCCGGGCGGAGGCGGGGCGGTCTGGCCGGGGGGCTGTCCGTACGGCTGCTGCTGGGGCGGGTGGCCATAGGGCGCGGGCGCGGGGGCCGGGGGCGGGACCGGGGCGACGCCGGGCGGGCTCATCGGCGCGACTTGGGTGGGCGCGGCGTGCACGT